>NZ_CP065691.1:1200000-1500000 GCF_016027715.1 Lactococcus garvieae | reverse complement strand
ATAGCTTCCAGCTCACGCGCACGTTTCAATGAACCGGCATCAAGAGTAGCTAAGCCACTGCCTTCGAGAGCTTTTATCACAAAGTCTTTCGCTTCTTTGCTCTCTCCTGCAAACAGAACCGTGGTTTGATGCTGATCTGCCACTTTCTTTGTAGTTAAGGTAGCTGCGAAGGTTGTATTAAAGCCCTTAATAACATCGGACTCTGGTAATTTTTTTGAGATAACTTCCGCCGCAGAGCTATCAGAAGGAACCACTAGGTCATCAAAGGTCTCAAAGTTCACGGGATTAGTGATATCAACGACTGTTTTTCCTTCCAGTTCTTTTCCGTACTGCTCAATAATTTCGTCTACTGCAGAATAAGGGACGGCCAGTACAATCAAATCCCCTAGAGTAGTTTTAGAGGTACTTGTAGTGATATACTCTACGTCGTTACCCGCATCCATGAAGTTCTCTCCGATGGCTTTACCCATATTTCCTTGGCCAAAAATAGTTACGTTTACCATAATGTTCTCCTTCATCTATAAATTTAGTTTTATGCTTATAAGAAAATTATATCACTCTGGTTGTTTTTGATGATAAAATTTGTCCCGCTAAATCTATACATTTGTAGTCTCATAGACTTGGACTTTGTCTTAAAAGAAATGGTAAAAAGCGAACGCCAGAACTCTGTCTCATGTAATACAGTGATGTTTTACGTGAAACTTATTAGACCTTACTTCACCGGTGTGGTAAACTAGGTGTATGTTAAAAAAAATTGAGAAAGCTTACTTATATCTAGAAAAAAATCTAGAAAGTTTACGCTGTCCCTTGTGTCATCATTCCTTTTCCATAGAGCCTTACGCCTTACGATGTGCGAAGAACCATACCTTTAATCTGAACAAGAAAGGTTATGTGAACTTTTTGCAAACCAAAGCAGATACGGAACATTATACGAAGAAAATGTTTGAGCCAAGACGGCGTCTCATATCAGCTGGGATGTACGGTCCTGTCTTGACAGAGATTACGGCACATCTTCAAGAGGGAAACCTGCTGGATGTGGGCACGGGCGAAGGAAAATTTTTGGAGCAATTAGCTTATGATGGGAACAAGTTTGGCTTTGATATTGCCAAGGATGGGATCGAGATGGCAACGGATCTGCCTTTTGCAAGTTTTCTAAGCTTGGCTGATTTGACGAATCTACCGTTTGCTGATGCTTCCATATCCACGGTGCTGAATATCTTCACACCATCAAACTATAAAGAGTTCAAGCGGGTCTTAAAGGACGAGGGAAATCTTATCAAGATCGTACCTGACCGATACTATCTACAAGAGCTGCGATCTGCTTATGGTTTTCCGATTGATTATGACAATAGTGAAGTCATTCAACGCTTCAAGCAGGAGTTTCCGGAGTTTGAGCAGAAAGAGTTGCACTACTCTTTCGCTATTCCGGAACACCTTCGTTTGGATTTTTTAGAAATGAGTCCGCTAGAGTGGGCGGTTGCGCCAGAAGTTAAAGAAAAAGCGCAAGAGATACCCCCTACCCAAGCAACCATTCATGTCCAACTTTTAGTCGGAAAAAAAGAAAAACCTCAGTAGACTGAGGTTTTTATATTTAGAAAATAATTATTTCATAAGTAAATGTACGAGTTTTTTAATCCCTTTTTTACAAATTAGAAAAACGACGAAACCAACAAGAAGCGCAGCTGGAACTGCAACTAAACTGCTTGTTACTGTAATAAAAAGATACATCATCATTGCCATGATAACTGAAAAACTTGCAACGTTAAGAAAGAAAGTCAATTCATGAACACGTTTAGTGAGGTGGCTTTCTTCTGAGTTTAGTTCATCATACGAATAGTACTCTTGCTTCTCGTAGAAATCGTTTAAATTTTTTAATTCCATAGTTTTTTCCCAAATTTCCCTGATACTTAAGCTCTATACTACATAATAACAAATTATGAAACTGTTTGCAATACAATAGCATAACGAATGTTACACTTTTTTTGAATAATAGATAAAATAAAATGAAAATCAGACGTGTCAAGAGGAATAAATAGTGCTATAATTTAGTTTATGATTAAAATTACTACTACAGCAGAAAGTATCGAGCAAGCCAAAGCTCTACTGGAAGCTGGCACTGACAATCTTTATATTGGTGAAGCCGAATTTGGACTACGACTGCCGACAGCACTTAGTCATGAGGAGATTCGGGAGATTACTGCGCTCGCACATGCAGCTGGAAAAACAGTCACAGTAGCGGTGAATGCGTTAATGCATGTCGACATGATGGCTAAAATCAAGCCTTTCTTAGACTTCTTACAAGAAATCAAAGTAGACATGATTGCTGTAGGTGATGCGGGTGTTATCTTTGTGCTTCAAAGAGACAAGTACAACCTCCCTTTCACTTATGATGCCTCTACAATGGTTGCTTCAAGTCGTCAAGTAAACTTCTGGGCAGGCCAAGGAGCCGTGGAAGCTGTATTGGCACGTGAATTACCGAAACCCGAGCTGGAAGCGATGTCTGGCAACCTCGATGTTCCGGGAGAAATCTTGGTTTATGGTGCCACGATTATCCACCAAAGTAAGCGTCCTTTACTCCAAAATTACTATAATTTCATTAAAACTGATGAAACAGGCAAAGATCGCGAACGTAACCTTTTTGTTTCAGAGCCTAAAAAGGAAGATACCCATTATAGTATTTTTGAAGACAATCACGGCACACATATTTTTGCCAATGATGACCTCAACATGATGAGTGAATTATCCGATCTTGTAGAAATGGGATTTGACCATTGGAAGTTAGATGGTATTTTCACTCGGGGGGAAGTATTTGTAGCTGTAACGAAGCTTTTTGTGGAAGCGAAAGAGCTGATTGAAGCTGGAAACTTTACACCGGATAAAGCCTTCCAGTTAGAAGAAGATGTTCGAAAACTTCATCCCGCAGGACGGACTTTGTCACACGGTTTCTATGACTTGGACCCAAGTAAAATCAAATGATGAATGCCCTATATTTTGAGGAGTTTGGAGACAGTAGTGTCCTCAACTACGGTAAAATCCCGCTCCCCCAAGTAAGTACAGAGGAAGTCTTAGTAAAGACGGCCTATATTGGCTTGAATTTTGCAGATATTTACCGCCGTCGTGGCGGTTACTATATTGAAGAACATCAGCCTTATATTAACGGCTATGAAGCCTCGGGCGAAATCGTCACAGGAGAGCATAAGGGAAGAAAAGTTCTCTTTGTTGATGTACCTTTCGCAAATGCTGAGTATGTTGCTGTGCCTAAAGATAAGCTGATTTATTTACCAGAAGCGATTGATCTTAAGCTGGCCGCCAGCATTGGTCTCCAAGGATTAACAGCTGATTTTTTGGCGCATGATTTGGGGCAGAACCAAGCAGGGGATAAGGTTTTTGTCACAGGTATAAGTGGTGGCGTGGGGCAAATTTTGTCGCAAATCCTTCTGGCGGACGGGATGAAAGTCTACGGCACAGCCTCAAGCATTGAAAAACAAGAGCTGGCTCTCTCTAAGGGAGTCAGCCAAGTCTTTCCAAGCCGTACCGATGAGTGGCGTCAGTCACTTGATATTAAGTTTGATACGGTATATGATGGTGTTGGCAGTACTGTCAATAAAAATCTGGATCTCCTGAAAAATAGAGGACGACTGGTTTTCTTTGGAATGGCAGGGGGCAACCCCTCAGATATTGATTTGGTGAAGATGATGTCTCAATCGAAAAGTATTTTGACTGGAGATCTTTGGGATTTCTTGACCAGCTTTTCTGAAAGAGAAGTCAGAAGCCAACGTCTCTTTTCTTACTTTGCAAAAGGAAAAATAGAGTTAGCAGAGGCTACTGTTTTTCCTTTGTCAGATGGGAAAAAAGCGCATGAATATTTAGAAGCTGGTAAAAATATCGGCAAGGTTTTATTAAAACCATAATTATTTAAAATTGAAAAAGTTTTGGTCGGCAGACCTTATCAAAAATCTTATCTTGAAAATAGGAGAAAAAATGCAAGAAAATTATACAAGACCTGAGGTTCTTTCACCTGCAGGCACACTGGAAAAGCTAAAAGTCGCTATTGATTATGGTGCAGATGCTGTCTATATTGGCGGGCAAGCTTACGGCTTACGTTCACGCGCAGGAAACTTCACTTTTGAAGAAATGCGCGAAGGCGTAGAGTATGCTGCGGCACACGATGCAAAAGTATATGTTGCCGCTAATATGGTTACACACGAAGGAAATGAAGAAGGTGCGGGCGAGTGGTTCCGTACCCTTCGTGACTTAGGCATATCTGCTGTTATCGTTTCAGACCCTGCCTTGATTGCGATATGTGCAGCAGAGGCTCCTGGTCTTCCTATTCATCTGTCTACACAGTCTTCAGCTACCAACTATGAGACTTTAGAATTTTGGCAAAGTTTAGGTTTAGAACGTGTGGTTTTGGCGCGTGAAGTTTCTATGGAAGAATTAGCTGAGATTCGTAAACACACCTCTGTGGAAATCGAAGCTTTCGTACATGGTGCCATGTGTATCTCTTACAGTGGGCGCTGTGTCCTTTCAAACTACATGAGTATGCGTGATGCGAACCGTGGAGGCTGTTCACAGTCTTGCCGTTGGAAATATGATCTTTATGATATGCCTTTTGGTGGAGAGCGTAAATCCATCCATGGGGAAATTCCTGAAGAGTTTTCAATGTCCGCTGTGGATATGAGTATGATTGAGCATATTCCAGATATGATTAAAAACGGTGTAAATTCGTTGAAAATCGAAGGACGTATGAAGTCCATCCACTATGTATCTACAGTTTCAAATGTTTACAAAGCAGCCATTGATGCTTACTTAGAAAGTCCGGAAAAGTTTGAAGAAATTAAACCAGACTTGGTCGATGAGCTTTGGAAAGTTGCACAAAGAGAGCTTGACACAGGTTTCTACTATGGTGTCCCTGATGAAAACAAACAACTTTTCGGCGCGCGTCGTAAGATTCCCGAGTACAAGTTTATTGGGGAAGTTGTAGCTTATGATGCGAACAGCAAAGTTGCAACGATCCGTCAACGTAACGTGATTACGGAAGGGGATACTATTGAATTTTATGGGCCTGGCTTCCGTCATTCGGAAACAACCATTCAAAACTTACGTTTGGCAGAAACGGGCGAGTCTATTGACCGTGCACCAAACCCAATGACACTCTTGCATATTGATGTGGAAACTCCAGTGGCTCCAGGTGACATGATTCGTAAATCAGGGGCAGGTTTAATCAACCTTTATGAAAAAACAGGTGCTGCAAAAACAGTGCGTGCCTAAAAGAAGAAAAGCAGTTAAGGTGAAGTGATGGCTGAAAAGAAAAAACTCGGTGTTTATTTTGGTACTTTTGCTCCTTTTCACAAAGGACATCAGCAGCAAATCTATAAGTGTGCAGCGCTTAATGACCAAGTTCTTTTAGTTGTATCCGGTTATAAAAATGACCGTGGAGACAAGATTGGCTTGCCCTTAGATCAGCGCTATACTTACTTAAAAGAAGCTTTTGAGGATGAAGCAGAAATTACTGTGGCAAAGCTCGATGAGACTGATTTGCCACCCATGCCTAAAGGTTGGGATGAGTGGGTTTCTCGCTTATTGAGCTTACTGAAAAACTTTACTCATGAAGTCATTACTTTTTACGTGGGTGAGGCTGATTATGTGACTGAATTGCAAGCACGTTTTCCGCAAGATGGGCGTGAGTACAGGGTAGAAATCGCGGACAGGCAGGATATTAAGATATCGGCTACGGAGATTCGTCAAAATCCTTTGTTGCATTGGAATGAAATTAATCCCATCTTTCGGCGGCACTTCACTAAAATTGTTGGTATAATTGGCGGTGAGCAAAGTGGGAAGTCAACTTTGGCGAGACGTTTAGCACGCTCTTTCAATAACGCCCCATTTTCAGACAATATCCCCCAAGCACTCGCTTCTCCGGGGAATCAAGGCTTGGTCTTTATCGATAATACTTTATCTCCTCATATGGATTTGGTTCTTTTGATTCCTTCAGATAAAGATGAAATTCTTTGGGAAAAAATAGCAGAATTAGGCCTTAAAGCAAAAACCGTCTACTTAGATGATGAAGAAACGTCACGGGATACGCAGGCTTATCTTGGACGTTATTATCATGCGATAGATGCGATTAGTCAATATACAAGTATAAAAATTGAGCGTTTAAAATACTAACAAGAGGAAGAAATATGGTAAACCAAAGTCTATCCAGTGCAGAAGCATATACTTGGCAAGTCATTCAGGAACATTATAATGAGATACCAAATCTTTCGATTTCAGACTTGTCAGAACTTGCGCATTGTTCATTATCGACAATCAATCGAACAGTCCGAAAGAAAGGTTTTTCGGGCTATGCTGAGTTTCGATATTCGGTAAAAGAAAAGCCCCTTCTTCATATCAACGGGTTTTCAAATGAAGTGCTGGCAGCTATCGGCAAAAATGAAGAGGAGCTTTTGCGGACGATTCATAACATCTCAGCTCCAGCCATTGAACAGGCAGTGCGGGCTATTGACCAAGCAGATGAGATCCTGATTTTTGCTCGGGGGTTATCCACACATGCTGCTGCGGAAATGATGAAAAAACTGCAACTTTTCCATAAACTTGTGACGATTCATGATGATTATAAATACATGACTTACTATGCAAGCTTTGTGAAAGAGAAGAGCTTGGTTATCAATCTTTCCCTCAGTGGAGACACTCCTGAACTCGTGGAAGCTACGGAAATTGCAAAAGCACAAGGCGCTCATATTTTGACACTTACAGTGACTGAACAAAGTCCTCTGTCCCGTTTAGCTGATGTTTCTTTGATTGGCTATAAGAGTTCTTTGGAAGTAAATTATTTTGAGTTGGATGTGCACAGTCGTTTGCCTCTCTACATTTTAGTAAGGGTCCTCTTTGACGCTTATTCTATTTATAAAACCCATCAGTAAAATAAAAATGAAGCTTTTTGGCTTCATTTTTTTTACGTTAAAACCTCTCGAATTCTTTTCGGAAGTATTTCCAGCACATGCAAAGGAATGGGAAACTTTTCCAAATAAGAAAGTGCTATCATAATGATGTAAGCGATTTCGGTGTAAGGAAATCGAAAAAAAGGAGGTTCCCGATGGAGGGAGGAAAAATGAAACAGAGAATTTCGTACGCTTTGGGTGCATTGGGTCATGACACCTACTATGCAGCAATTAGTGTATTCTTTATTGCTTTTGTTACGAGTCAGATGTTTGCTGGAAGCAAGCACGAGGATGCTATGATTGCCCTTGTGACATCACTTGTTGTTATTATTCGCTTGATTGAAATTGTTTTTGACCCGATTATCGGTAGCATTATTGATAATACACGTACACGTTGGGGGAAATTTAAGCCTTGGCTGGTTGCCGGTGGTCTCGTTTCTTCTGTCATGATTATCCTGATGTTTTCAGACTTTTTTGGACTTGCTAAAAGTTCAAACACTACTTTGTTCATCATCGTATTTATTATTTCCTTTGTCATTCTTGATGCTTTTTATTCCTTTAAGGATATTGCCTTTTGGTCAATGATACCTGCTCTTTCTGAAAAAAATGAAGAGCGTGAATCATTGGGGACATTTGCTCGTTTTGGTTCGGCTATTGGTGCTCAAGGAACAACTATTTTAGTTATTCCCATCACCTATGGCTTTACTCAAATGATGACGGGGCATCGTGCTCAAGGTGCTTCAGGTTGGTTTGCCTTTGGTGTTATCGCGGCTATCGTTTCTGGGGGTACAGCCTTAATCACAGCTTGGGGAACACAAGAAAAAGATTCAGTTATTCGTCAACAATCACAAAAGACAACAACAGTTGATGTCTTCAAAGCTTTGTTAAAAAATGACCAACTGATGTGGTTGTCACTCTCATATATTCTCTTCGCTTTAGCTTATGTGGCAACAACAGCAACGTTGATATTGATGTTTACCTTTGTTTTAGGCCATGCAGCCCTTTACTCCATAACAGGTATTGTCGGTTTCGTTGGTTCGATTGTTTTAGTTCCGCTTTTCCCAGTACTCGCTAAGAAGTTTGGACGTCGTAAAGTATTGACAGGGGCTATTATCTCAATGCTTGTGGGTTATGCTTTCTTCTTCTTTGGAAGTACAGTACCAATGACCGTTCTTGGTCTTATCTTCTTAACAACTCCTTATCAACTGGTCTTTCTCTCTGTCCTGATGACTATTACCGACTCTGTCGAGTATGGGCAATGGAAAAATGGCGTACGTAATGAAGCGGTGACTTTGGCGATGCGTCCCTTACTTGATAAGATTGCAGGAGCTTTCTCCAATGGTATCTTCGGTTTTGTCGCTATCGCAGCGGGTATGACAGGCTCAACCTTTGATCCGAATAAAGTGTATGGTGTCACTACCTTTAAACTTTATGCCTTTGCTCTTCCAGCGGTTCTTATGGTTATTTCATTGACAATCTATTTACTTAAGGTAAAATTAACTGAAAAGCGTCATAAAGAAATCGTTATTGAGCTAGAAAACAAGTTCAAATAAAAATTGAAAATTAAAAGAAGAACTAGTGGTAACACTAGCTCTCCTTATTTTAAAAAGCAGGTGTAACATATGGAAATTACAAAAAAAGATTTTGGCTTAGGCGCAGAGTTAATCTGTTTAACAAATGAAGCAGGAGATTCGATCTCCTTCAGTAATTACGGGGCCCGCATCGTGGATTGGACCGTAGAGGGTAAGAAAATTGTCCTTGGCTTTGACTCGACGCAAGAATATGTGGAAAAAGATAACTACCCTGGAGCCACCATTGGACGAACAGCTGGACGGATTAAGGACGGCCAAGTTGAAATAGCTGGCAAGAGTGTGCAGCTCCAACAAAACGAAGGTGCACAAACCTTGCACGGCGGTCAAGAAGCTTTCGAGTCCAAACTATGGCAATTTGAAATTTTCCAAGAGAAAGAGACGGTTAAAGTTCAGTTTTACTTGACTTCAAACGATGGGGCAAATGGCTATCCGGGACAAATGGATATTACTGTGACCCATAGTTTTGATGAGAAGGGCGCGTGGACGATAGAATACGATGCTGTTTCAGACAAAGACACAGTATTCAATCCAACTGGACACGTCTACTTCAACTTGACAGGCGACGTGAGTCAAAGTCTCGATAACCACCATTTGCGATTAGCTGCTTCCCGTTTTGTACCTTTGCGAGATAAAAGCGAAGTAGTACGCGGAGATATAGTTGATTTGACACATACCGATTTGGATATGCGAGCAGGTAAAATGCTGGCAGATGTCTTTAATAGTGAAATGGAACAAGTAACTTTAGTCGGTGGATTGGATCATCCCTTTCTTTTAGATGAGCCAGGATTAGCCAAGGAACAAGCACGTTTAAGTTTGGATGAGCTCAGTATATCGGTTTTTACAGATCGTCCAAGTATTGTCATATTCTCAGCAAACTTTGGCGACTCTGGTGCGGTATATCAGGGCAAAAAAGAAGTACACCATGGGGGAATCACCTTCGAAACGCAGGTTGCTCCGGGGAGCCAACAAATCCCGGAACTTGGTGATATTAGCTTAAAAGCAGGCGAAAGATATCACGCAACGACTATTTACAAATTAAATAAAGAAAAGAAATGATGAGGAGAAGTTAAAATGGCAACAATCGTAGAAAACAGCAAGGTACTTACAGGCTTGACCAATAGTTTTGAGAAAGTTTTTGGAGACACAAAAAATCTAGAGTATTTCTTCTCGCCCGGACGTATCAACCTGATTGGTGAGCATACAGACTATAACGGTGGTTATGTTTTCCCAGCTTCCATCACTATTGGAACGACAGGGCTTGCGCGTTTGCGTGAAGATACAAAAATCAGACTCTTTTCCCAAAACTTTCCAGAGGCAGGCTTGATTGAGTTTGACTTAGCTGATGTTCATGAAAAAGATGGCGGCAGTTGGGCAAACTATGTGAAGGGTATGATCGTTATGCTTGAAGGCGCAGGTTATAAGATTGATAAAGGGTTTGAACTTTTAATCAATGGTGAAATCCCTACAGCATCAGGTTTGTCTTCATCCGCTTCCTTGGAACTTTTAGTAGGTGTTGTTCTCGATGACCTTTTCCAACTGGAAGTCCCACGCTTGGAGTTGGTTCAATTAGGCCAAAAAACCGAAAATGAATTTATCGGTGTGAACTCCGGTATTTTGGACCAGTTTGCCATTGGGTTTGGTGAAGTCAAAAAAGCAATCCTGTTGGACTGTAATACACTTAAGTATGAAATGGTTCCTGTAGAATTACGTGACTATGATATCGTCATTATGAATACAAATAAACCGCGTGCTTTGACTGAATCAAAATACAATGAGCGTTTTGCTGAAACCCGTGAGGCTCTGAAACGTATGCAAAGCAAACTGGATATCAAATCTCTTGGAGAACTCTCAAATGAAGAGTTTGAGGCAAACACAGACCTGATTGGTGATGAAACATTGATCAAGCGTGCACGCCACGCAGTCTATGAAAATAACCGAACTAAGATTGCTCAAAAAGCTTTTGTGGCTGGTAACCTCACAAAGTTTGGTGAATTACTGAACGCCTCTCATGCCTCTTTAAAAGACGACTATGAAGTGACAGGTATTGAGCTAGATACTCTGGCAGAAACAGCTCAAAAGCAAGCGGGAGTATTAGGAGCACGCATGACCGGTGCAGGCTTTGGTGGTTGTGCTATCGCCTTAGTTGCGCATGATAAAGTTGCCGACTTTGAAGCAAAAGTCGGTGCCGAATATGAAAAAGTTGTCGGCTATCCAGCCAGCTTCTATGTGGCCCAGATTGGTTCTGGGTCCACAAAACTGGATGTCGAATAAGAAAGTAAGAAAAAAATGGAAAAGTATCAAGCTATTCAAGAATTTATTAATTTAGCAGAAAAGAATCAGAGAATTGAAGCGCTTGATAAAGTTTACTGGCGTAACCAACTCCTTCATTTCTTAGGGGAAAACGAGTGGAGGGAGCCACAAATTATTGAGCAGCATGAAGCCTTAGATGTGATGGATGTTCTCATGGATTTAGCGCGTGAAAATAAAGCTTTTCTTCCAGAAAATGAAGAGTTTTATGAAGCAGCACTTATGGACTTCATCAGTCCAACTCCAAGTCAAGTCAACCGTTCTTTTTGGAAAGCTTATCAAAGCAGCCATCAAAAAGCAACAGAATATTTTTACGGACTGGCTCAAGAAATCAATCAAGTGAAGTCGAGAGATATCAGCAAAAATATTGTTTTCAGCCATCATTCAAAATATGGTAATTTAGAAATTACGATTAATTTATCGAAACCTGAAAAAGATCCTAAAGCCATTGCTGCGGCCAAGCTCGTCAAAGATTCAACTTATCCAGCCTGCGCGCTGTGTATTGAAAACGAGGGACTCTATGGAGGAGGCAATAAGGCAGCACGCAGTAATCATCGCATGATTCGCATGCAACTTAATGGTGAAGAGTGGGGCTTCCAGTACTCGCCTTATGCCTATTATAATGAACATTCGATAGTCCTTAACTCCATACATCAACCGATGAAGATTAATCGGCGCTCTTTCAGTAATCTTTTAGGATTTTTGGATCAGTTTCCTCACTATATGATCGGATCCAATGCTGATTTGCCAATAGTGGGCGGGTCTATCTTGACTCACGATCACTACCAAGCAGGCCGTCATGAGTTTCCTATGGCTAAGGCGGAGTTACGCACCAAAGTCTTCTTCAAAGATTTTCCCGAAGTTCAGGCAGGTATTGTAAACTGGCCTATGAGTGTCCTCCGCTTGTCAGCCGATAATAAAGAAAAGCTTTTAGATCTCTCAGAGCATATTTTGCAAAAATGGCAAGACTATTCGGATTTTACCTTGGATATTGTCGCTCAAACAGAAGACGGTGTGCCTCATCATACAATAACTCCCATCGCACGAAAGCATGACGATGTTTATGAAATTGATCTGGTGTTACGGGACAATAATGTGAGTGCAGCCTATCCAGATGGTATTTTCCACCCCCATGCGGACCTGCATCATATCAAGAAAGAAAATATTGGCTTGATTGAGGTAATGGGCTTGGCTGTTCTACCACCAAGACTCAAAGAAGAACTCAAAGAAGTAGAAAATTACCTTCTCGGCCAGAAAAATCACATCAAAGATATGCACCTTCCTTGGGCACAGGAGCTAAAACGCAAGATGGAATATACATCAGAAAATGTTACTGAGGGTGTGAGGAGAGCGGTGGGTGATGTCTTTACACGCGTGTTGCAAGATGCAGGCGTCTTTAAAGATGATGCGATCGGTCAAGAAGGGTTTAAGCGCTTTATTGATTTTGTAAATAAATAAGGATATACTTATATTTAATATACAAATATTATCAATTAAAAGCTTTGTAATACAAAGTGATGGAGGATAAATTAAAATGACAGTGTTAGTACTTGGAGGAGCGGGTTATGTTGGTAGCCATGCGGTAGATATTCTTTTGGCTCGTGGCTACGATGTTGCAGTCGTAGATAACCTCGTGACAGGTCATCGTGAAGCCGTTCCTAAAAACGTACGGTTTTATGAAGGCGATGTACGTGACCATGAATTTTTAGCTGATGTCTTCAAAAAAGAAGAAAATATTGAAGGTTTGATGCATTTTTGTGCTTATTCATTGGTTGGAGAATCCATGCAAAAACCATTGATGTATTTTAATAATAATGTCGGTGGAGCGCAGGTTATTCTTGAGACAATGGAAGAATTTGGCATCAAGCATATCGTCTTTTCAAGTACAGCAGCGACATTTGGTATACCAGAAGAAAGTCCTATTTCAGAAAAAACGCCACAGAAACCAATCAATCCTTATGGTGAAAGCAAACTCATCATGGAAAAAATGATGAAATGGCAATCGGAAGCAACGGATATGACATATGTTGCACTGCGCTATTTTAACGTAGCCGGGGCCAAACATGATGGAACGATCGGTGAAGCGCATAAAAATGAAACACACTTGATTCCTCTTATTTTACAAACGGCTCTAGGTAAGCGTGACTTTATCACCATTTATGGCGATGATTATAATACCGCTGATGGCACATGTATTCGAGACTATATTGACATGGAAGACTTGATTGAGGCGCATATCAAAGCTCTAGAATATCTCAAAGCAGGTGGTGCATCTAATCAGTTTAATCTAGGTTCGTCTAAAGGCTATTCAAACCTTGAAGTTTTAGAAACAGCACGCCGTGTCACAGGCAAAGAAATCCCATCAAAAATGGGTGAACGTCGCCCTGGTGATCCGGATATGCTGGTAGCAGATTCCGCTAAAGCAGGCGAAGTTTTGAACTGGCATGTAAAAAATGACTTGGAACATATTATTGAGAATGCGTGGAAATGGCATTCTTCACATCCAGAAGGATATTAAGAAAGTAAGCTTAGTATTGTAATGATACTAAGTTTTTATTTACTTTAATAAAAAGCCTTAAAATTTTTAAAATCATGAATAAAAGCAGGATTTAAAGGGCTTAAGTTTGCATGAAAATACAAAAAATGTTATATTAAGGGAATATTTCAATACAAATAAAAATGAAATTATAGGAAAGGATTAAATGGAAAATAAAAAAGGAATAGGACTAATAGCCCTTGTGTCCCTCGTTGTGTCAAGTGCCATAGGCGGAGGGGTTTTTAACCTTTCCAATGATTTGGCGAATGGAGCTACAGCTGGTGGTGTCATTGTGGCCTGGTTCTTTGTAGGTCTAGGAATTCTGGCTTTAGTTTTAAGCTTGAATTATTTAATTATTAATAAGCCAGAGCTTTCAGGGGTTTCTGATTATGCCCGAGTAGGCTTTGGTGACATGGTCGGCTTTCTGTCAGGTTGGGGGTACTGGCTTTCTACTTGGTTAGGGAATATTGCTTTTGCGGTCTTGATGATGATATCAATGGATTATTTCTTCCCCGGAAAGTTTGCCAATGCTAACGGTAGTTTAACCATACTCGCAGTAGTAACAGTTTCCATTTTCTCTTGGCTCCTAGCGCTGCTGGTAAGTCGAGGTGTCGAATCTGCCGCAGTAGTCAATGCGATTGTCCTTGTCTGTAAGTTGATACCTATTTTTGTCTTTATGATAGTGGGTATTGTAATGTTTAAGACAGGAGTTTTCACTACAGGTTTCTGGAATAATGTTTCTGAAAATGCTCAAGGTATGGTTCAGGCGACTGGATCGATGACAGCAAACGGACTCTTAGAACAAGTGAAAAGTTCTTTGATGGTAATGATTTGGGTCTTTGTAGGTATCGAAGGTGCTGCAATGATGGGAGATCGTGCTAAGAAAAAATCTGATGCAGGACGTGCCACTATCATTGGTCTTGTAGTATTACTTTTTATTTATATCTTACTTTCACTCCTGCCTTTTGGTTATTATGAACAAGCAGAGTTAGCTGCGATGAAGACACCCGGCATGGTTTATATGCTCAAAGACATGTTAGGTAGCTTTGGTGGGGCTTTGATGGCAATCGGTCTCGTGGTTTCAGTCTTGGGTGCTTGGCTGTCATGGACAATGCTTCCTGTCGAATCCACAACACAGTTGGCAAATCAAAATTTATTACCTAAATGGTTTGGACGTCTGAATAAATACAATGCACCCTCAAATTCACTTTGGTTAACGCAGATTTTTGTTCAGTTTTTCATTATCGTAACCTTCTTTGTAGCGAACGCTTATAATGTAATGGTTTATCTTTGTACCGCATGTATTATGATTTGTTATGCTTTAGTTGGCGGTTATATGATGAAGCACGGCTTTGAAGAAAAAAATCCTAAAAATATTTTTCTTGGTTTTATCGCCTTTATGTTCCAAGCCTTAGCTCTTTGGTTATCTGGCTGGCAATACGTTTGGATGGCTTCTATCTTGTATGTCATTGGCTTCATCTTTTACTATATAGCTAAAAGAGAAAACAGGAAAAATCTTTCTCGTGTAGAAGTGCTTGCGATAGTAATAATTATTATCTTATCTATTTTTGCAGTAATAGGTTTGGTTACTAACCAGTATGGTCTAAGAGAATTGCTAGGTTTATAAAATTCAAATAAAAAATTCGGAATTAATGTTCCGAATTTTTTTGTTCTAATTGTGAGTAATGACTATTTTTGATATGGACTAAAAGGCGCAAGTCTTCTTCCAACTTGTCTTTTTGCTGACGCAGAGTACGTTCTTGCTCCACAAGAAGAGAAATTCTTTTCAGCAAGGTTATATCACCTTCTTGAGCCAATTGTTTAAATTTGATCAGATTCTCTGCTGTCAGAGGGGGTTCTTTCTTGTTCATTTTTTATAATTTCTCCTTGTTTTACGTTAAAAATACTCAAATTTTCAGGTAAGTTTTTGAGATGATCAAGAGTAGTAGTAGTTATGAAGGTCTGTGTTTTTCCGAGGGAAGTTTCCAGAAGATCGAGTTGTCGGCTATTATCTAATTCACTCATAACATCATCAAGTAAGAGGATAGGGTATTCGCCAGTCTCATCAAAAATCAAATCGATTTCTGCTAACTTGATAGACAAGGCAACTGTTCTTTGCTGCCCTTGGCTACCAAAATCAGCAACATTAATCCCATTGACAAAAAAAGCAAGGTCATCACGATGAGGGCCAACAGAGGTTTGGTGGCGAAAAAGATCCTTATCTCTCGCCTTCTTTAAGTCTTCTAAAAGCGAGTCAGAATTGGCCTTATAGGTAATCTGAAGCTCCTCTAAACCATGAGTAAGCTGACGATGAATCTTTTGCGCTAATGTTTCAAGTTTAGAGACAAAACTTTGGCGTTCTGCGCTAATCTTTTGGCCATGTTCCGCCAGCTGACTGTCGAGGACCTCTAAAAATGTGGTGTCAATCTGCTTGCGTTCCAACTTAAGATAGGCATTACGTTCTTTTAAGGCACGATTATAACGCACTGAGTCATACAGATAAACAGGGCGGATTTGGCCGATTTCCATATCTAGAAAGCGACGACGGATATTGGGTGCGCCCTTGACCAGCTCTAAGTCTTCCGGGGCAAACATGATTAAGTTCAGTTGGCCGATATAGTCCGCAAGGCGATTTTCTTTGAGATGATTCACATGAGCAACTCGACCTTTGGCTGTCAAAGCAACCTCCAAAGGTACAGTGCTGTGGCCTTTATGTACGGTGCCGGCTACTTTCATCTCTTTGGCATCCCAACGTATCAATTCACGATCATGATGGGTACGGTGACTGCGGGTAAGAGCCAAAAAGTAGATACTCTCTAGAATATTCGTTTTACCCTGAGCATTTTGTCCCAAAAAAATATTGAGATTAGGATGAAAATCAAGGGAAAGCTCTGCATAATTTCGAAAATTATAGAGCTGGATGTTGTTAAGCTTCATACTTATTTAGCGCCAGGGAATCTGGGTTTGGCTGCTTTCTTTGGTTTTTGAGTTTTGACTTTGGCGTTCATCTTTTTGACAAGCGCCTTAACGCGTTCTTCTTCAGCTTTTTCTTCTTCACGCTCCGAAATTTCTTCGGCGGAAGCTTGGACAAATTCAATTAAAAGTCCAAGTTTAGGAATTTCTAAAACATCACCTGCACGCAACTTTTTACCACGGCGATTTTCCGCAGAGTTGTTTAAAAAGATATTCCCTTCATTTTCGGAGAGAAAGAGCTTGGCTTGCCCTCCTGTATTGACGATAGCCAATTCTTTGATGACTTGTCCTAATGTAATATATTCTTCAAATAAAATGTAATTTTGCATAATTCTATTTTAGCATAAAGAGACTCAAAAATAGTGGAAATTTTGCTATAATAGAGATATTACAGTTCTTGCTCTTTTGGGGTTTGAATGGGTCTCCTTCAAACTTGAAAAAAAGGAGTAGACAAAGGATATCTATGAAATTAGCTAGCGGAGTAAATCTCCATGTTATAAAAGAAACAAAATTTAAGACGATACGTATAATGGTACGTTTACGCGAAGCTCTTACGCAAGAAAATATTGCCAAACGTGTGATTATCTCAAACTTATGGGAAACCACTAATGCAGCTTACCCAACAGCCCAAGCTTTCTCCAGTCGCCTATCAGAACTTTATGGCACTTCTTTTTCCACAGCGGTAAATAAAAAAGGCAGTCAACATCTCTTAAGTATCCACATGAATCTTGTCAATCCTAAATATGTGGATATAGATACTTTGGCAGGAGCTGTTGATTTTATGCACAAAGCTCTTTTCAAGCCAGATGAAAATGTTAAAGTATTTCAACGAGAAAAAACAAATTTAATCAACTATCTTAAAGCGATGAATGAAGATCGCTCTTACTATGCGAGCCGACAGTTGGCTACTCTGTTTTACAGTGACAACAAGCAAGCGCTCCCGGGTGTCTCCACAGTCGAGCTTCTGGAAGCAGAAACAGCAGAAGCTGTCTTTGCTTATTATAAAGAGATGTTGGATAATAATCTTATCGATATTTTTGTTTTAGGAGATGTCGATAAAAGCGAGATTGAGCAACTTTTCCAAGGTTTTGATTTCAAGGATCGTCACGCTTCATCCGATATCTTTTATAGTCAAGAATTAAAAGAATATCAGGAAAAAACGGAAGAAAAAGAAGTCCAACAGTCCATATTGCAGTTGGCTTTTGCACAGCCGACGACTTATGGTAGCGCCGACTATATGTCCTTACAAGTAATGAATGGTCTTTTTGGTGGTTTTGCCCATTCAAAATTATTTATGAATGTGCGTGAAAAAGCGAGCCTTGCCTACTATGCAAGCTCTGCTTTTGATAGTTTTACAGGACTTTTGAAAGTTAATGCTGGGATTGATGCCGGAAATTTCCAACTTGCACGTGAACTTATACTAGAGCAGCTTCAGGCGATGCAGTCCGGTAATTTTACAGACCAAGAAATTGAGCAAACTAAAACCATGCTCAAAAACTCTTATTTCATGTCCTTGGATTCTTCTTCAAACTTGATTGAGCAAGCTTTCATTCAAGAGATTTTACCAGAACGCTATGTTGATGCGGATAGATTTTTGAATGAACTTGAAGCTGTGACCAAAGAAGATATTATGCGTTTAGCACAAGGTTTAAAACTACAGGTCCAATATTTCATGAAGGGAGAAGTTCATGCAGAAGAGAACTTATGAGAAGACAGGTGAGATTTTATACACAGATGTTTTAGCAAATGGCTTGACTGTTTATTACCTGCCAAAGTCTGATTTCAATCGTACTTATGGACTTTTCACTACAAATTTTGGATCGCTTGACACATCTTTTAAGCCTTTAGGAAGTCCGGAAATGCAGACTTTTCCAGAAGGGATTGCGCATTTTTTGGAGCATAAACTTTTTGAAAAAAAAGATGGAGATGTTATGTATAAGTTTGGTGCCTATGGGGCCCAAACGAATGCTTTTACGAGTTTTTCACGCACGTCTTATCTTTTTTCTACACGAGAAAATATCTATGATTGTGTAGCCTTACTTCTTGATTTTGTTCAGGAACCTTATTTTACAGCCGAAAATGTGGCAAAAGAGCAAGGCATTATCCAGCAAGAAATACAGATGTACCAAGACGATAGTGATTGGCGCTTATTTGCGGGACTTCTGGCTTCACTTTATCCAGATTCACCATTGGCAGATGATATTGCTGGCACGCCTCAGTCGATAAAAGAGATTACAGCTGAGGATCTTTATGCTAATTATGAAACTTTCTATCATCCATCAAACATGAATCTCTTTTTGACGGGGCCTTTTGACATAGAGCAGATGGCTAAGTTTGTGGAGCAAAACCAAGAGCAAAAAAACTTTCCAGAAATTGAACCGATTCAAAGAGAAAACATTGAAGCAGGACAACCTCTTCCAGGAAAAAAACTGCAGTTTGAAGTTGCTATGCCCAAACTTGCCCTTGGTTTCCGCGGAGAAGATATTCTCCCCACTGATTCACGAGAATTACTGGAGTATAAGCTTTCTAATCAATTACTCTTAGACATGCTTTTTGGTAAAACAAGTCACCGTTACGAGGAGATGTATAATTCTGGCCTAGTTGATGATTCATTTGGCTATGGTTTTGATATGGACAAGAGTTTTCACTTTGCTAATATCACCGTGGATACAGAAAAACCCCAAGAAGTGAGTAAAGTTTTGCAGGAAGCTTTAAAAAGTTATAAAATAGATAAGGATTTTGAAAAAGAAAATCTAGAAATGCTTAAACGTGAGACACTTGGTGATTATTATAAATCACTCAATTCTTTAGAATATATAGCAAATCAATTTTCATCTAATATTTATGGTGATATTAATTTCTTCGATCTTCCTGAAATATTGTCAGGAATAACACTCGAAAAAATCAGTAGGCATGCTGAAAAATTTGTCGAAAATATGCAAATTGTAGATTTCATAATCTACCCTAAATAATACGAACAGTTATGAATAAGTCCATACATTTCATAAATCTGAGAGGAGGACATGGTGGCAATTAAAACAATAGGCGAAGTCCTCAAAGAAAAGAGAACGGATCTTGGCCTTGGGCTAAGCGAAGCCGAGAAACTTACAAATATTCCGAAATTATATATTATTGCTTTAGAAACAGGGGACTACAAAGCTTTACCCGGTGATTTTTATATTAAAGCTTACCTCAAACAATATGCTGAAAAACTTGAGCTTGACGCAGATCAAATCTTGCTGGCTTATGAAAAAGATGGGTCGATGACCGTTGAAGACCATGAAGATATCCAAGAAACTTATCGCTTTGTTAAACCCAGTGAGCGTGTAGAAGAAAGTGAGGAAGAAGAGGAAGTTGATGTTCCCGCATGGCGTCACTACGTGCCGATAATTTTACTTTCTGCTGTTGCTTTAGCAATCGTTGGTGGGGTTACGGCAGTTGTACTTCTCAGCCGTCCGCAAAGTAATGATTTAGAGGATGCTTCTTATACTTATAAGACCAGTGAAACAGTAAAATCCACGGAACAAAAGAAAACTTCAGAGTCAAAGGAAAAGCCTGTTGAGTCAAAACCAGCACCTGAAAACCAACTCACGGTAACAGGGAGTGGTGCACAGCTGAATGTTAAAGTAGATAATGCAACAAGTCCTACTAAGATTGTTTTTACTACAGCAGCAGGCACCGTAACGACTATTTCACTTACCAATGCTGACTGGGCTACCGTGCGTACCCTGTCTGATGCGGAAAATACAGCAACAGCAACACTTGGAGCTGGTTTGACGAATTCCGTGATTAATTTATCAAATACGCAAGGGCTCACGATGACCATCAATGGCAGCAATGTTGAGTTGTCTGCTTTAACCGTAGGCAGCGCAGTAAGTGTTCAATTAACAGTAGCTTATGCCAGTACAACAGAGTAAGCTTAGATCATACAGCTTACTCAATAATAATTTTCAAAGAAAGCAATTATGAAAAAAGAAAAACTTCCCAATCAATTAACAATACTACGAATCTTTATGATTCCCGTCTTTCTCATCGTGCTTTATCTGCCACAGGGTGCAGCGGTTGGTGCAAGTTATGTGTCATGGATTGTTGCAGCGGTTATCTTTGCTGTAGCCTCTATCACTGACTGGCTCGATGGCTATTTGGCTCGTAAATGGAAGGTCGTGTCAAACTTTGGTAAGTTTGCGGATCCATTGGCCGATAAGATGTTGACAATGGCAGCTTTTGTAATGCTGATTGCCTTAGGATTGGCGCCAGCTTGGGTTGTTGCAATCATTGTTTGTCGTGAACTCGCAGTAACAGGCCTTCGCCTCTTGCTTGTAGAACAAGGTGGAGCAGTACTTGCAGCAGCCATGCCAGGTAAGATTAAAACATTTACTCAGATGTTATCAATTATCTTTCTCTTGATTGGAGACCCCATCTATATCGGGACAATCTTACTTTATATTTGCCTCTTCTTTACTATCTATTCTGGTTATGATTATTTTGCAAAAAATATGCAGGTTTTCAAAAATTAATCTGAATTTAAAGCTTGAAAAAAAAAGAAGTCTGCGTTATACTTAATTGTATAGAGAGTGAGACGTGGCTGAAAGCTCACAAGGGAATGTGACTATAAAAAACGGTGGCTACGTTATAGCTAAACTGAGGTTCTGGAAGACAGGACAAATTTAGGTGGTACCGCGATAAGATTACTGACGCCCTAGAGCTTGATGCTTAGGGCGTTTTTTAATATTCACTACCGTCGAAAAGTTTCTAATCACAAATGTATTTAATTCAGAGGAGATAAAATGAAATTACAAAAACCTAAAGGTACAGCAGATATTCTGCCAAAAGAATCACAAAAATGGCAATATGTCGAAATGATAGCTCGTGCAGTATTTGAAGATTATAATTTCAAAGAAATTCGTACGCCACTTTTTGAAAGTTATGAACTATTTAGCCGAGCAACAGGGGAAACAAGTGATATCGTCACAAAAGAAATGTATGATTTCGAAGACAAGGGAGGGCGTCACATTGCGCTTCGTCCAGAAGGTACAGCTTCAACTGTCCGAGCATATATTGAAAATAAATTGTTTGCACCTGAAGTTCCTAAACCGGTGAAAATGTATTATACGGGTTCAATGTTCCGCTATGAACGTCCTCAATCAGGGCGCTTGCGTGAATTCCACCAGTTTGGTGTAGAATGTTTTGGCTCAAAAAATCCCGCTATTGATGTTGAAGTTATCGCTATGGCTCAGACTTTCTTCGAGCAAATAGGGATTACAGGTGTAACGCTTCACTTGAATTCACTCGGTGATTTAGAAACACGTAAGGCTTATCGTACAGCTTTGATTGAGT
The DNA here is from genome assembly GCF_016027715.1 of Lactococcus garvieae. Classification (NCBI taxonomy): domain Bacteria; kingdom Bacillati; phylum Bacillota; class Bacilli; order Lactobacillales; family Streptococcaceae; genus Lactococcus; species Lactococcus garvieae. Next base: position 1,478,311 of record NZ_CP065691.1, on the reverse strand, counting down.
ACTTAACACCTTTTGAAAATCAACTTTCAAAAGATAGCCAACGTCGTTTACATGAAAATCCACTTCGTGTTTTAGACAGTAAAGAAAAAGAAGATAAAGAAATCGTCAAAGGTGCCCCATCTGTTCTGGACTATCTGACAGAAGAATCACAAGCTCACTTTGAGATGACACGTAAACTTCTGGATGGCTTGGGCATCAAATATGTTATTGATACCAATATGGTCCGTGGTTTGGACTACTATAATGATACAATCTTCGAATTTATCGTTGATGTAAAAGGACAGGAACTTACTGTGTGTGCTGGTGGTCGTTATGACGGGCTGGTGGAGTACTTTGATGGACCAGCTACACCCGGCTTTGGTTTTGGACTTGGTGTGGAACGCTTGCTCATGATTGCCGAAATGCAAGGTGTTGATTTCCATGATGAGGATACACTTGATGTGTACATCGCTGTCATGGGAGACAAAGCAAGTCTCGAGGCGACAAAACTTGCTGAAAGTTTACGTGCTCAAGCTTTTAAAGTAGAACGTGATTTTTCAAACCGTAAACTAGGCGCGCAATTTAAGTCCGCTGAAAAAGCAGCTGCAGAAGTGATTATCACACTTGGGGACAATGAAGCCGAAACAGGAAACATCACCGTAAAACATAACCAAACCCGTAAAGAAGTAAAAACAAGTTTGACAGAAGTTAAGAAAAGTTTTGCACCGATTTTTGAAGAAGTAATTGGCGAGTGACGTTTAACTTTCCTGAACGACTAAAAAGTAAAGATGAGTGAAAAATAAGGAGAAAAAATTGAAAAGAACAAACTATGCAGGCAACATCACAGAGGAGTATTTAAATCAAGAAGTCACGGTAAAAGGTTGGGTGGCTAAACGCCGTAATCTTGGCGGTTTGATTTTTATAGACTTACGTGACCGAGAAGGCATCGTTCAAATTGTGGTAAATCCTGAAACAGCAGCTGCTGAAATCGTCGAAATTGCTGATAAAGTTCGTAACGAATATGTACTGGAAATTACAGGTAAAGTTGTTGAACGGGCGAGCAAAAATGCGAACATCAAAACAGGTAGCATCGAAATTGAAGCAAATCACATGCAAATCCTGAGCACATCCAAAACAACACCTTTTGAAATCAAAGATGGTGTGGAAGTGCTTGACGATACACGCTTGAAATACCGCTATCTTGACTTACGTCGTCCCGAGATGCTTAACAATATCACGATGCGTCATGCCACAACTCGTGCAATCCGTAGCTACTTAGATAACCAAGGATTCATCGATGTCGAAACACCTTTCTTGAATAAATCTACACCAGAAGGTGCGCGTGATTATCTTGTACCTTCTCGTGTGAATAAAGGGGAATTCTACGCTTTACCACAAAGTCCACAGCTTATGAAACAGTTGTTGATGACAGCGGGACTTGACCGTTATTATCAAATCGTGAAGTGCTTCCGTGATGAGGACTTACGTGGAGACCGTCAACCTGAGTTTACCCAGGTCGACTTGGAAACGAGCTTCCTTGGGGAAGAAGAAATTCAAGATTTGACAGAAGGCTTAATCGCAAAAGTTATGAAAGACGTTAAAAATGTTGATGTAACATTGCCGTTTCCCCGTATGAAATATGATGACGCCATGAATTTTTACGGCTCGGATAAGCCAGACACTCGTTATGAAATGCTACTCACAGATTTGACTGATTTTGCCAAAACAGTTGATTTTAAGGTCTTTAGTGAAGCACCTGTTGTAAAAGCTATTGTGGTGAAGAACAATGCGGATAAATATTCCCGTAAAGCAATCGACAAACTGACAGAGCAAGCGAAGCAAAATGGTGCTCAAGGCTTAGCTTGGATCAAGTTTGAACAAGACAATCTTTCAGGGCCAATCGCAAAATTCTTGACAGATAAAACAGCAGAATTTGTTGAAACTTTAGGTTTGGAAAACAATGACTTGGTTCTTTTCGTAGCGGACAGTTTGGAAGTCGCCAACTCAGCGCTTGGTGCACTTCGTCAGACGGTTGCAAAAGAACAAGGATTAGTTGATTATTCTAAATTTAACTTCCTTTGGGTTATCGACTGGCCGATGTTTGAATGGTCAGAAGAAGAAGGACGTTATATGAGTGCCCATCATCCATTTACTTTACCAACTGCTGAAACACAAGGGGAGTTGTCAGGAGATTTAAGTAAAGTACGTGCCCACGCTTACGATATTGTCTTGAATGGTTATGAGCTGGGTGGGGGTTCACTCCGTATTAATACGCGCGACCTACAAGAAGAAATGCTCAAGGCTCTCGGCTTTAGTCTTGAGGATGCCAATGAACAATTTGGTTTCTTGTTGGAAGCATTAGACTATGGTTTCCCTCCACATGGAGGTTTAGCCCTTGGTTTAGACCGTTTCGTTATGTTGCTTGCAGGAAAAGACAATATCCGTGAAGTTATTGCCTTCCCTAAAAATAATAAAGCCACAGACCCGATGACACAAGCACCATCAGCAGTCAGTGAGAGCCAACTGGAAGAATTGAGAATTAAACTTGAAAAACTTGACTAAATTTATCAACATGTTTGGTGGCTGGGAAAAGTTGACACATCGTTTCTCAGCATCTGTCTTATATGGAATCACCTCTGCTTTTGCATTGAATTTCTTTTATCAACCAGGACGTGTTTACTCAAGTGGTGCAACTGGTGCCGCTCAGGTCGCAACAGAAGTTTTAACGCGCCTTTTGGGGCACAACTATCTACCCATCTCCGCAACGCTCTTCTTAATTAATGTTCCATTAATGATTTTAGCGTGGTTCCGACTGGGGCGACAGTTCACTCTGTTCACTCTTTTGACCGTTACGATGAGCTCTATCTTCATCCACTTTGTTCCTGAAACAACTCTGACACCCGATCCAATTATTAATGCAATATTTGGGGGGACAATCATGGGTGCTGGTGTGGGCTATGCGATGCGTAATGGTATTTCCAGTGGAGGAACAGACATCATCGCACTTTATATCCGAAAAAAAACCGGACATAATGTTGGCACACTTGGCTTTATTGTCAATGGTGTAATCATCTTTACAGCCGGTGTTCTCTTTGGATGGGAATATATGCTTTATTCCATGATTGCTATCTTTGTCAGTTCACGTGTCACTGATGCAATCTTTACACGTCAAAAACGAATGCAAGTAATGATTGTTACTGAGAATCCAGAAATCATTATTAGAAAGCTTTTTGAAAAGATGCACCATAGTGCAACCATATTAAATAATGCAGAAGGTGCTTATACACATGAAAAGCGCACGATTTTATTTACCGTTATAACCATGTATGAGTATCAAGATTTCAAAGAAATCATTACTAAATATGACCCTAAAGCTTTTGTTTCTATCTCGGAAAATGTTCGAGTGATTGGTAATTTTAATGAGATTACCGATTAAGTTGACAAAATGGTCGTTTTAGTATAAATTAGAGAAGGCCTCTGTCAGTTTTGACAGAGGTTTTGCGAGAAATTATAAAGCTATTTTTATAGGATAAAATAGTATTAGATTGGAGAGTTGTATGAAGGATATGAGCCTCATTAAAATCCATTTTCGTAACTTTATTGCCATCAGTTTAGGAGCAATCATCTTTGCTTTTGGTTTTGTAAAGTTAAATATGGCCAATCAGTTGGCTGCAGGTGGCCTTTCCGGGATTACCTTGATATTGCATGCCTTGTTCAATCTGGACCCGGCCATAAGTCAGTTCATTCTGAATATCCCTTTGCTTTTTATTGGTTACCGTTTCTTAGGACAGCGGACCTTTATCTACACGGTTTATGCGATTGTTAATATTTCGCTTTTCCTTTCAGTCTTTCAGGCCATTGATTTTAATATCAATCTTTTGCATGATAACTTAGTTGCAGCTCTCTTAGCCGGGGTATTTGCGGGAACAGGAGTTGGGGTTATTTTCCGCTTTGGGGGAACAACAGGTGGCTCGGATATCATTGCACAGCTGTTGCAAATTAAGCGAGGAACAGCTGTTGGACGTGTTATCTTTACGCTTGATATCTTTGTGATGACACTTTCACTGACTTATATTGATGTCAACCATATGGTCTATACCCTCATTGCTAGCTTTGTTGGCGCTCAGGTTATTAATCTTATCCAGTCAGGTGGTTATACTGTTCGTGGTATGCTCATCATAAGTCCAAAATACCAAGAAATTTCCAATGCAATTCTTGCTGAACTTGGACGTGGCGCAACATTCTTACATGGGGAAGGCGCGTATTCGGGTACTGAGAAACGTGTTGTTTATGTTGTCCTCAACCCTCGAGAAGTTATGACGGTCAAAGCACTGATTTCGGAAATAGATCCACAAGCCTTTTCAACGGTTATAAATGTTCATGAAGTTATGGGTGACTTCACCTATCCACAAAGCAAATATAAACGTAAGAAAAAATAAATAATATATATAAAAAAGAAGGACCAGATACGGTTCTTCTTTTTTTGTATGAGGATTAATGAAACAGTTTAGAAGTTAAACGATCTCCTTCAAGACGACCAACAGAAGAAACACCTTCTACGTCTGAAGAATCTGCAGTAACGCCGTCCTTGATAATTTGTAAGCGGTCAATAGCTTGGTTGATTTGAATTAAACTTTGTGTTTGATTTTCAAAACTATAATTGCTGATTTCACGTTTAGCTTTCTTGAGGTGAATGATAGCCTTTTCGATTTCGACAAGTGCTTTTGATGTACGCATAGAGTCCCTCCTTGTTTTATGATACTAACTTTATTATAAACAAAAAGACTGGCAAAAGCCAATCTATTAGTTTTGAGCAACAAAATCATCTAAGATTTTAACAATTTCTGCTTGAGACTCTGCTTGGTTAACTGCTACTTTAACTTTGGCAGCACGTTTAGCACCTTTCAGATAGTAAGCAGCATGCTGACGGAACTCACGCGATGCTAAGTTATCTCCTTTAAGCTCAACAAGGCGTTGCAAGTGAATTTTAGCGATACGCATTTTTTCATCCACCGTTGGCTCTGGAAGTAGTTCACCTGTACGGAGATAATGTTCTGTACGATGAAGCATCCAAGGATTTCCTAAAGCTGCACGTCCGATCATTACCGCATCAACACCGGTTTCGTCAATCATACGTTTGGCATCCTCAGGTGTTTTAACATCCCCATTACCAATAAATGGGATATTGATATTGCTCGCTACTTTTTCGAGCCAAGTCCAGTCTGCTTTGCCTTCATAAAGTTGGGCGCGTGTACGTGCATGCATGGCTACGGCTGAACCACCTGCAGCTTCGATAGCTTTCGCATTCTCCACAGCATACAGATGATCAGAATCCCATCCGATACGGATTTTAACACTAAGGGGGAGGTCAATCGCAGAGCTGACTGCTTTAACCACATCGTAGACCTTATCTGGGTCAAGAAGGAGACGGCTTCCAGCTTCATTTTTGGTTACTTTAGGAACAGGACATCCCATGTTGATGTCAATAATGTCCGCAACTGTATTTTCTTGAACGAATTTTGCAGCTTCAACGAGAGTATCAACTTCGCCTCCAAAAATCTGCATTGATAAAGGATGAGGAACGCCTTCAAAGTCCATCATTTGTAGTGTTTTTTTATTACGGTGCTCGATTCCTTTATCGGAAATCATTTCTGTAACAACGAGTCCAGCACCGAACTCTTTAGCCGTTGTTAGGAAAGCTTTATTGTTAATTCCCGCCATGGGAGCGAGAACGATTTTATTGGCAATTTCTATATCCCCAATTTTCCAAGGGGCTGTGTATTTTGAATCCATAGTCATAGTGAATATTTTACCATTTTTTAGAGGATTTGCTAAGACTTTGCACTGAAAAATCCTCCGAGAAATTTCTCTAGAGGATTTTTGTTTTATTCATCTGTAAAGAGATCTTTTATTTTTTGACGGACACGTGTTTCTTGGATTTGTGTGGTCAAGAAAGTGGCGATATCTCCAGCGTAGAGGGTAGTATCTCCACGAGGAATGATTTTTTCTCCATTCCGCTGAATTGAAACAAGAAGTGTATCTTCTGGTAGTGCGAGATTTTGGACAAGTTCATGATCAGCCTTTGAGTCAAACTGAACAAGGACCTCAATCATAATATGACCTGTATTTTCCGCTGGAATTTCTGAATCGGTTGCTAAAAGATTATTCAATAAAGAATGATAAATTGGCTCAGAGTGTAAAAACTCAGCAACAAGATAAGAAATAAGAGAAACGAAAGCTAAAGGTAAGAGATGGTCAAAAGAGCCCGTCATCTCTACCAAAAGTAAAATACCAGTCATTGGCGCGCGCACAATAGCAGTAAAAGTAGCAGCCATCGCTAAAATAATAAAATTAGGAAAGAGCGCACCTGACAGATGAAACAAAGGAATAAAGACTGTCGCAAAAATACTGCCAAGACTAGCTCCTAAAACGAGAAGAGGAAAGAAAATCCCCCCTGGTACCCCAGAAGCATAACTTATAATGGATATGAAAAATTTTGAGATAAAGACAAGGCAGAGAAAAACGAGACCCCAACTTAGAGTGAGTTGATCAATCAAGTGATGCCCACTCCCACTGATGAGAGGGAAGAAAAGGGCAATAAGTGCAGAAGCAACAAAACTAAGTAAGACACGCAAAAAAGGACTGTGTATCTTCAACTTCATCAAACGTTGCCCTTGCAGAAGAGAATAATTATAAACGGCACCAAAAATCCCCATGAGTATCCCTAAAAGGAGGAGCAACCAGTAATCAGAAAGAGGAAAACTCGTGATAATCTGGAAGTCAAAGATACTTGCTGAGCCAAAGATGAGACGGGAGACCGCATCGGCGACAATAGCCGAAGTCATACACGTCAATAAAATCAAAGGTGAAAAATACTTGAAGACTTCTTCCAAGGTAAACATAATACCTGAGAGAGGCGCATTAAAGGCAGCGGATAAACCAGCAGAAGCCCCAGAAGCAATAAGCAAGCGTTGATGCCGTTCCGTATGAGAGAACTTTTGGGCGATAGCTTGTCCCATAGCTGCACCCAACTGAATAGAAGGGCCCTCACGCCCAAGAGAAAGCCCAGCGAACATGGCGAGAGTCCCCCCAACAAACTTGGCCCAAGCCGTTGAAAACCAGTCGGGTTTAAAGTATCCCAGTAATTGTCCTTTGACTTGAGGAATACCACTTCCTGAAGACATGGGGTATTTTTTCATCAACATGCTGACAATAAAGCTGAGAAAAAGCAGCGCGGGAAGTAGTAACATCAGATAGATAAGATGTCTCGAAGCTTGCTGGTAGAGCACCATGCCGTATTTTTCAGCGAGTGAGAGAACCAGACGATAAAAGCTGGCGAGAGTGCCAGCTGCAAGTCCAACCAATAAACTTAAAAAAATTAAGCCTATGTTTTTGTTTGAAGATTGAGAAAGGTCTTTAATCAGTAGTCTCATTTTTGAGCTGCTCCCAAGATTAAATCGTTGAGTTCTTTTTCAGTAAATTCATATTTACGCCCACAAAATTGGCAGAGAACTTCAGCACCATGATCTTCTTCGATGATTTCTGTAAGGGCTTCGTTTCCAAGACTTTGAAGTCCTGTAGTGAAACGTTCCTTTGAGCAATCACACTGAAAGGCAAGGGGTGATTCAGATAGAACAGTATAGTCCATCTCGCCGTAAATTTCAGCTAGCATTGCTTCAAGAGGGTTTTCACGTAAAAGCATCTCAGAGATACTTGGCATACCCTTGATATTTTTTTCCATAATAGAAATTTCTTCATCGGTAGCGTCAGGCAAGGCTTGAAGCATGAAACCTCCAGCGATTTTAACACTGTCTTCACCCTCGTTGAGTAGGACATTTAAACCGACAGAAGAAGGGGTTTGTTCACTTGAGAGAAAATACCAAGCAAGGTCTTCCCCAATTTCCCCTGTAATAAGATCGGTCTGACCCGTATAAGGTTGGCGAAGGCCCATATCCTTGATAACAACGAAGAAACCATTTCCGATGAAAGGTGCGACAAGTACTTCATCAGTTGAAGCTTTTTTATAGTCAATATCTTTGTTTTGAACGTAGCCTTTCACATTACCTTTTGCATCGGCTACTGCAACTATTGCACCCATTGCGCCATCGCCTAAGACTTTAACAGTAATTTTACTGTCTCCCTTTTCATTGGCTCCCAAAATTTGGGCAGCAATCAATGTACGTCCGAGAGCAACAGTAGAAGAAGGCATCGTTTGATGACGTTCTTGAGCTTCACGGACAGTCAAAGTAGAATCAAGAGCAAAGGCACGAAAGTGACCATTTTTTGAAATGGATTTTAATATTTTATCAGTCATAACTTCTTCTATTTTAACATATTTTTGAATTCATTTATGGTTGTGGTTTTGTGATTTAAAGTTAGATATTTCCGAACAAAAATTTGTTTTTTTTCCAAAAAATATATTTTACCATGAGAGTAAAATATATTTTTGCTATAATGGGAATAGTGCGATAGGAGCTTTTCAATATCAAAATGCCAGCTGTGTCCCTTGAAAGAGGGAGATAGAGCGTACAAATATTAAAAGAAAAGAGAGCTATTATGCCATCAGTTGTTGTTGTAGGAACGCAGTGGGGAGATGAAGGAAAAGGTAAAATTACTGATTTCCTCAGCTCAGACGCAGAAGTTATTGCGCGTTACCAAGGAGGGGACAATGCCGGCCACACTATCGTGATTGACGGCTTCAAGTACAAACTCCACCTTATCCCATCAGGTATCTTCTTTCCAGAAAAAACATCTGTTATCGGTAATGGTGTAGTTGTCAATCCCAAAGCTTTGGTTAAAGAAATTGCTTACCTTCACGAAAACGGTGTAACAACAGATAATCTTCGCATCTCAGACCGTGCCCATGTTATCTTACCTTACCATATCAAATTGGATGCTCTTCAAGAAGAAGCAAAAGGTGACAATAAAATCGGTACAACAATCAAAGGTATCGGCCCAGCTTACATGGATAAAGCTGCCCGTGTCGGTATCCGTATTGCAGATCTTCTTGATAAAGAAATTTTTGAAGAACGTCTGCGTACAAATCTTGAAAATAAAAACCGCGAGTTCGTTAAGCTTTATGACAGTGAAGCACTTGATTTCGATGAAATCTTTAACGAATACTATGAATATGGCCAACAAATCAAAAAATATGTGGCAGATACTTCAGTTATCTTAAATGATGCACTGGACGAAGGTCACCGCGTTCTCTTTGAAGGTGCGCAAGGCGTTATGTTGGACATTGACCAAGGTACGTATCCATTTGTTACATCATCAAACCCATTGGCAGGGGGTGTAGCTATTGGATCAGGTGTAGGTCCAACGAAGATTGATAAAGCAGTTGGTGTATGTAAAGCCTACACTTCACGTGTTGGTGATGGTCCTTTCCCAACAGAACTCTTTGATGAAACTGGTCATCAAATCCGTGAAGTTGGACATGAATATGGAACTACAACTGGCCGTCCACGTCGTGTGGGGTGGTTTGATGCAGTTGTAATGCGTCATTCACGTCGTGTATCAGGTTTGACTCACCTTAGCCTTAACTCTATCGATGTTCTTGCAGGCTTACCAACAGTTAAGATCTGTGTGGCTTATGAACTTGATGGAAAAGAAATCACTCACTATCCCGCAAGTCTTAAAGAATTGGAACGTTGTAAACCAATCTATGAAGAAATGCCAGGATGGTCTGAAGATATCACAGGTATGCGCACGCTTGAAGAATTGCCTGAAACAGCACGTAACTATGTGCTCCGTGTGGCAGAACTTGTAGGTGTTCGTATCGCTACTTTCTCAGTAGGACCAGACCGTGACCAAACGAACGTTTTAGAAAATGTTTGGGAAGATTAATAAAATAATTAAAGCTAAAAGCAAGCAATCACATTAGTGATTGCTTTTTTTATGCCTTTTTAGTGAGGATGCTTAATTTTGAACGTGCTAATAAGTGAAGGATTTTAGAAATGCCGTTGGAGGAGAGACCGTTGAAAAATAAAAAGAAAATAATTCTATTTTTAGCTTTAAGTTTTGCCCATATACTTATTGCTGTTTTTATAGTGATAAAAAGGGAGGATTTTATTTATATCTTTCCTGCAAAGGAACCAAAAACCTTAAGAGACTTAGCCTATGACAAAGACAAGCGTTTGGGCTACACCGTCCACATTAAGGAAGAAGGGAAGTTGGTACCTTATCTTGTCCTGACTAAAAATTATAGTGGTCAAGGGAATATTTTATTGCTTAGAAAATATCTATTAGATCCGCCGATGTCTTTTCGAGATGGCTGGGAGGAAGCCTATTACGGACAGAGCATACCGGACTCCTTTATGCACAAAGAACTTATCAAGCGTTTCTCTAACGACGTGCAAAAAAATATCCCCTCCACAGAGCTGGGGATAAAACCCTCGGAAGTAAATGCTGGAATAGGGCGTATAGAAAAAATAAAACGAAAACTCTTTCTGCTTTCAGATATTGATGTAGGAAACTATAAACAAAGAATTCGTTTAGAAGAAGAAAGAAACTTATTGTACTTTAAGAGGCAAGGGGGAGTGAAAGAGGCTAGATTAGCCTTTAGAGAAAATGATTCTACACCATATAGTTGGTGGCTTCGTACTGCTTTTTCTACGGATTCATCAGTGACTAATGTAATCAATTATGAAGGAAAATTTGGAGGCAACGGTGTTGCTTATATATCTTATGTCCGCCCAGCCTTCACGCTTCCACCAGAAACGGCAGTGGAGGAAAAAAAGAGTAGTGGACAGATCGTGTATGTGCTTAAGCTAGATAAATAAAGGAGTGAAAGTAAATGACCATTAAAAAAGTATTTCTCATTGTATTTTCTTTGTTTTTTAGTATTGCAGTACCGGTTCTTATGATAAATGGAGAAAAACTTGTGTATTTACTCCCAGCAAAAGAGCCACAAGTATTAAGAGACTTAGCCTATGACAAAGATAAACGTTTGGGCTACACCGTCCACATTAAGGAAGAAGAGAAGTTGGTGCCTTATCTTGTCCTGACTAAAAATTATAGTGGTCAAGGGAATGTTTTATTGCTTAGAAAATACCTATTGGATCCGCCGATGTCTTTTCAAGAAGGGTGGAAAAGGTTTTATTACGGGCACAGTATAATTGATTCATTTATGAACAAAGAGTTTATTAATCTTTTTTCTGCAGGTGTACAAGAAAATATCGCTTCTACTGAACTGGGAATAAAAGCTTTAAAGCCTAATTTTAAAGGAAGACATATAGATAAAATAAATAGAAAAATATTCTTGCTTTCAGATATTGATGTGGGAAACTATAAACAAAGAATTCGTTTAGAAGAAGAAAGAAACTTGTTGTACTTTAAGAGAAAAGGGGGAGTGAAAGAGGCTAGAATAGCTTTTAGAGAAAATGATTCTACTCCTTATAGTTGGTGGCTTCGTACTGCTTTTGAAACAGCATCTGCAGTAGTTAAAGTAACCAATTATGAAGGAAAAATTGGAGGCAACGGTGTTGCTTATATATCTTATGTTCGCCCAGCCTTCGCGCTTCCACCAGAAACAGCAGTGGAGGAAAAAAAGAGGAGTGGACAGACCGTATATGTGCTTAAGCTAGATAAATAAAGGAGCAAATGATGTTGAAGAAATTATGTTTATGGTTATTTATGCTATGTCAGCCGGTGTTTTTTGTTATGCAAGTATCTGCTACAGAAAAGAGGGATTTAGATTTAAGTATGAAATTTTCAGAATCCCAAAGACAGAAGATTACTTTTGATGCCTCTACTGACGGTGAAAGAAAGCAATCCAGCATTTTTCTGATTGACAGTTCAAAAAGTATGGGTGGAAAGAATATCAAGCAAGTCAAAGATATGGTCAAAAAGTTTGCAAAAGAAGCACTTGAGTCTAAGCAAGAGCACCAAATTGCACTTGTGAGTTTTGGAGATAAAGCGACAGCACTCCAAGCTTTTACTAATGATGAAAGGCAGTTGTTGTCCTCTTTGGAAAAAATAGAAACCAGGGGGAAAACCAACTTACACAGTGGCTTAAAACTAGCAGAGCAACTTTTACAAGAAACTCAAAGTAATGTACAAAGAAATATTTTTATTATCAGTGATCGGACACCGACAGCAGGTGAAAAGGTAAATATAGGCAAGTATGGAAGCAAAGACATCTACAGTTATCAGTTTGCCAATGCTGCGGATAATCTGGCACAAAAGATGAAAGTAGAGCAGCAGGTGAGCTTTCGAACTTTCGTATTTATTGATAGGATTGCAGACACGACAAAAGCGTTTGCCAAAACTTTTTTCCAGAATATCCAAACAGACGGTGCTTTTGATTTTAGAGATGTAAAAGATATGGATTTTGTTTTTAAAAGCAAGGAGGCAGGGAAAGTTTTCCAATCGGGTACTTTTAATTATGGTTCCGCACCTGTAGGAAAAGAAGGTCAGGATTCTAAGGCCATCTACCATTATAGTGATTCTTATTTTGAGCAGAGTGCCTATGCTTATCGTAAGGAGAAAAACCGTCCTTATGACCCGCGCTTGGCGACCATGTCACTCAATCTAGAGCTGTCTGCTTGGTCCAGCACCCAAGAAAAAAACTATCTTTTAAAAAATAGAAACGCTAAGGATTTATTGGAAGAGTTAGGATTTGAAAAATTCAAGGCCAATCAACATTTCCTAGAAAAGCCTTCAAAAGATTCGATCGGTGCGGTCATTGCTCAGAAAAAATTGACAGTCAAAGAAGAAGACTACACCTTGATTGCACTAGCCATCAGAGGCGGTGGCTACGAAGCAGAGTGGGCCAGTAACCTCACTCTTGGACAATCAGGCGAGCATCAAGGATTTAGAGAAGCCAGTCAAAAAGTATTAAACTTTTTAGATCAATACCTGAAAGAAAACAAAGTAACAGGTAAGATAAAACTCTGGATTAACGGCTATAGCCGTGCAGCAGCGGTAGCAAATCTGACGGCTGGGGCTTTGAATAATGGACATAAGTTGGCGAGCGGGGAGCTGAAATCAGAAGATATGTATGCCTTCTGTTTTGAGGCACCTGCGGGAACTGTAAAGGGGACGGGGAATAGAGAAGAACGGCATGATAATATAGTGAATATTATCAATGTTAATGATGTAGTGACGAAAGTTGGACCAGAGGTTTATCCCTATGAGTTTGGGCGTTATGGGAAAGATTCGCGATTACCAGATAAGAGCACCGTTTCAACGGATTCTTATATAAGCGTAAAAAGTCGAATGGAAGGCGAGTTAAAAAAATTAGAATCTAACTTAATCTATAAACTAGAAGAATATCAAGCTAAAAAAATTAATATACTGAATATTTTTGATGGTTTAATTGTTGATGACCTAGAGGGTAAGGGAATGGATAAATCTTTAGATGATTTCATTGACAGATTTGCAGTTGAACAGATAAAGAACAGAAACAAATATGTCAATGCCTACCAAGAAGATATAAGAGTATTAGCTGAACTCTATTTCACGACACGTGTTGAAGATAGGGAAAAGCTAACGAAAAATTTATTTAAAAACCTTGTCACTTCTATGATATTAGGAAGCGATGTGACGCAGGTAAAAAAATTTGTTATTGACTGGTTGAGAAATATGGGACTCGTCAATCACTCCGAGATACGAATTGAGTCTTTAGCAGAGACAGTTAGGGACCTGGTATTCAAATTTATGATTAAACACCCCAACCTTTCAGTGACTCTTATACAAAATTTAGAACCTGTGGCTCAAGCACACCATCCGGATCTCTGTTTAGCATGGCTGAGGGCGCAGGATGAAAATTATCAGAAGAAAAAAATTGCAGTACCGGACCAAAGTAAAACTTCCAAACGTATCATGATAGCAGGAGATGTGAGTATCAAAGTACAGAGTGAGTCAGGACAAGTAAAGGAACATTCTCTTGAGGAAGTTATGGAGTTTTCGGTTTCTGCAGCAGAAGATACGAGGGTAGTTATTCAAGCGAGCGAGGCGACCAAGGTGGATTACACTGTACAGACTATTGACAATACCAATGGTAGCGTCCTTTTGACCGAAGAGTTTGAAGACGTCGAATTAAGTTCAGGAGAAAGAATGGAGTTAAGCCTTTCTAAAGAATCAGAAAATAAAGGTACAGCACTTATCATGGATGGGGAGCGGTTGCCTGCAGAGACAAGTGATGAAGGGAAGTCATCAAAATACTATCCCACAAATATTATAGTGAATAACAAAAACTTAGGCTTCGTTCTAGGTGGTGGGATGACGCGCTTTGCCAACTATTCACCCCTGTATGCTATTCCAAGAGAAAATGCTGAGTTTGTAGGCTGGTATAGAGGGAATGAACTCTTATCTTCGGAGAAGACTTACAAGCACCAAGTAAAAGGTGAAGAGGAACTTATCGCTAAGTTTAGGGAGGTAAAGGCAGATGAGAAAAGGGACCAATAAAAAAATAACTCTCCTTATCTTTTCTTTACTCCTCAGTATTGCCCTCTCAACACTCTTTATAAAGAGAGAAGAACTTGTGTATTTACTTCCTGCTAAAGAGCCGCAAAACTTAAGAGATTTAGCCTACGATAGAGATAAACGTTTGGGCTACACCGTCTACGTCAAGGAAGAAGGCAAGTTAACCCCTTATATGGTACTTACTAAAGATTATCTCGATCAAGGGAATGTCTTGCTTTTAAGGCAGCATCTTGTAAATCCACCTATGTCTTTTCGAGAGGGATGGGAGGAAGCTTATTATGGACATAGCATACCAGACTCCTTTATGCACAAGGAATTTATCAAGCGTTTCTCTAAAGATGTGCAAAAAAATATCCCCTCCACAGAACTTGGGATAAACCCCTCGGAAGTAAATGCTCGTAGGGGGGACATAGAAAAAATAACTCGAAAACTCTTCTTACTTTCAGATATTGATGTAGGAAAATATAAAGACAAACTTCGCTTGGAGAAGGATGAAAACTTGCTATATTTTAAGAGAAAAGGGGGAATGAAAGAGGGTAAATTAGCCTTTTTAGAAAATAATTCTACTCCTTATAGTTGGTGGCTACGCACTACTTTTGAAACGGATTCGTCAGTAGCTAAAGTTATTGATTATGAAGGAAAGTTTGGAGGAAATGGGGTTGCTTATATCTCTTATGTCCGTCCAGCCTTCACCCTACCCCCAGACATGGAAATCGAGGAAAAAGAGATAGACGGTCAGAAAAATTATGTACTCAAGAGAGATAAATAAAGTTCCTCATTTTGAGGAACTTTATTACGTGGGAGAGCCATCAGCGGCCAATTCCCTTATAGATGAGGTCGTACATTGAAGTCTTAATGAGTTTGATAAATAGAGGTTTGAATTTCTCAGGTTCTAGAGGAATCTGGGCACTGAACCAAAGGGTAAAGATAATATCTAAGTAGGAAATCCAGAAAGATAAAAGCTGCTTAGAGGAGAAGTAAGGGTTGAGTTCGTGCTCTTTTACTAGATAATCATAACGCTCTTTCGCCCAGGGGAAAGTGAGGTCAATTGCTCCAGCATCCGTGCGGTATAAGAGGTTACTCGTTGCAAGGATATGGGCCTCATCACGATGCTGCCACAGAATGGGTAAGACGATATCAGCGAAAATTTCAACAGGTATTTCATTTGGGTCATGACGAAAAAGTTGCTCGTTTATTTCATGGAAAATGTCTAAATAGATGTATTCGATAATGCCCTCAATGCCCTTATCTCCAAAGTTATGGCGGATAGTATTTCGGGTAATCCCCGTACGACGGGTGATTTCTTCAACATTGACACGTCCCCCTTCAGCAGCAATGTTGAGCAAGGTACGTATAACGATTTCTTTAGTATTTTTAGCCATCTTATGTTTCCTTGTTTCTGTTTTATTTCATTATATTAAAAAAAGTTGTGAGAAAGAAATGAAATTCTTAATACAACATTTTAAAAGAAAAAAAACACAATTATCTAAGGAGTTTACGGGTTTTTACATCTAAACGTTCTAAAACACTAGTAAAAAGAGATGATAATAATTCAAAAATAAACTTCTTACCGTTAAAAATAGAGTTTTTCACCATCTATGATAACTAAAAATGACCGTTTCCATCAATTTTGTTATTGCTTTACATTACAAATGATACGAATATATAATATAAAGTATATAAAGCGTCATATAATCAATAAATAGGGAAAGTCGGATTAAAATATTTCTCCGATAAACATGAGGAAAATAAAATGAAGAATTTATTTGGAAACAATCGAAATGAAGAAAATGCTTTGAGTCGAAATGAAGAAGACTCTGCATTAAATCTTGGGGAATTTAATAAGCTTCGTGAAGAATTAGAACTGAATAATCATAGTTTGAAAGATGCTCTCCTTAAGTCAGAAGGGGAGAAACATAAAATAATTTTTGAAAGAAAGAAACTAGAGACAGAGCTTAAAAAACTTAAAGAGGAAAAATCAAAGCAATTGCTTGAAAAGGAACAGGAAGTTAAAAAATTGGAAGAAACTCTTGAACAAGGTGCTCAGAATAATCAGGAACATCTTGCAGCATTTGAAGAATTAAAACAGCAAAATAAAATGTTGCAAAAAGAGAATGTGGATATCCGTGCTCAGATTGCAGATTATATATTAGAACTCCAAAAAGAAAATGAAAAACATCAAGAAGCTCTTGATCAGGAAAAACTCGAGGTTTTAGAAAAAACTAAAATAGAGTGCAATGAGATTAAGCATAAGATGGAACGTGAAGCAAGCGCACTCAAAGCGAATGCCAAAAAAGAAGCTGCTAAGTTATTACAAGATATAGAAAATTTGAAAAAAGACACTCAGGAAGAGTGTGAAAAACTCAAAGAAAACACCCAGCAAGATATCGACAAAATGATCTTAGAAGCAGAGGCGCGTAAAGCATCGATGCTCAAAGATTATGAAAGACTAGAAGAAGAAGCTAAGCAAGGTGTGGAGCAAATAGAGCAACACGCAGAAGTTGTAAAGAAAGCGATTGAGGATGATAATAAAGCACTACGTTTTGAAGCCCAAAAAGAAAGTGCTGCGATTAAGAGAGACGCTGAAGCTTATGTAAATGAAAAACAAAAAGAAGCAGAGAAAATTATTGCGGATGCTGAACAAAAAGGAAAAGAAAGCTTAGTCAAATCTGAGCAAGAGTTACAAGAGCTCAATAATCAGATTTTAGAGACAAAAGAAGCTGCGAAAGAGTTGATTGGTCGATTGGGTGAACTCATGAAACTTGGCATTTAAGGAATTTTAAACAAGGTGTTAAAAATAAAAAGCGCTAGATAAAGCGCTTTTCAAGTGGGTTACGAGATTTGAAGTGAGCAGAGGTGAGTTTGGAACATGAGTCAGAACCAATATGAGGATTTATTTGCAAAGTCTGAAGACTTACTGCAACAAATGACACACATTATGGAAGAACCAGCAACCCCTCCTTCTCTTAAAAAAACTCCTCCGAAGAGTAAAAAGAAATCAAATAAACTGAGCAGAGGAGAGAGAATAACAGCCTTATTTGTCCTCCTTCTATTACTTGTTGCGCTGGCTCTAGGTGGAGGAAAAATTCTCCAAATTATAGGAGAAGATGATCCGATAAGTCCTGATGTCGAGGTTCAAAGTCAACCACAGAAAATAGAAGAAGAAAATTCAACAGATACTAATGATGAATATATAGATGAGAATCTGGCTAGAGTGAGAGTCTCTTTGGATATAAGGGTAAAAACAAACAGTAAAGTAGGGAAAATTATTGTACAAAATCTTCCAACCAATACAGCCCGTCTACGTTTTTCAGTGATAGCAGAAGGAACCGACGAGCCCTTTTTTCGCTCTGAAATGATCGCGCCAGGATATGCAGTTTACGAAATCCCTTTGCAGCACGAGTATCTTGTAGGAAAACATAAAGGACAAATTTTACTGGAGTTTTATGAAATGGAAGAAGAAAAGAAAATCACTGAAAGTTTAGTTGATATTATATTCAATGTTTCAGAAAATGAATAAAATGATGAAAACTATCGATTTGCTTTATTTTGTGGATTGATTAAAGATTGACAAATCAAAGAAATCTGCTAAAATAAGAACATAGAAAGAACGAGAAGAGTAGGTTACTGGAGCGTCTAAGGGAGTGGTGTCATCGACTGAAAATCACCACACGGGAAAGTTATTGAAGTTCACCTTGTTCTAATTTAAAATAGACTTTAATTAAGTGATAAAATAGGATGGTACCGCGGTTTTCGCTCCTTTTAATAAAGGTGGAAATCGTGGTCTTTTTTGCATTCACGGTTATAAGGTTGAGGAGAAAAAATGAATCTACAAGAAAAAATTGAGGCATTGCGTGAGCAGGCTTTGGAAAATTTGACAGCTGCTGTGGAAGAAAGAATGTTGAATGACTTGCGTACAGCCATTATGGGTAAAAAAGGCGAGTTAACCGAAATCCTTAAAGGAATGAAAGATTTAACAAATGAAGAACGTCCCGTCATTGGTGCACTAGCCAATGCCTTCCGTGATGAGTTTGGAGCAAAACTTGAAGAGAAAAAAGTAGAGATTGAAGAAGCAGCGATGAATGCAGCTTTAAGCTCTGAAACATTAGATGTAACTTTGCCAGGTCATGCCCCTAAAAAAGGTGCACGACACATCTTGACTCAAACAGCAGAAGAAATTGAAGAAATTTTCCTAGGAATGGGTTACGAAATCGTAGATGGTTATGAAGTCGAAACTGACCATTATAACTTTGAACGTATGAACTTACCAAAAGATCATCCTGCGCGTGACATGCAAGATACTTTCTATGTAACAAATGAAGTTTTGCTTCGTACACACACATCTCCGATGCAAGCGCGTACTATGGATAAACATGACTTTAGCAAAGGCGGGTTACGCATGATTGCACCAGGTCGTGTTTATCGTCGTGATACCGATGATGCAACCCACAGTCACCAATTCCACCAAGTTGAAGGTTTAGTTGTGGATAAAAATATTACAATGGCTGATCTTAAAGGGACGCTTGAACTTGTCATTCAAAAAATGTTTGGTGCTGACCGTGAAATTCGTTTACGCCCTTCATACTTCCCATTTACTGAACCTTCCGTTGAAGTAGATGTAAGCTGCTTTAAGTGCGGGGGCAAGGGATGTAACGTCTGCAAACATACGGGATGGATTGAAATTCTCGGTGCAGGTATGGTTCACCCTAATGTCTTAGAAATGAGCGGTATCGACAGTAAAGAATATTCAGGTTTTGCTTTTGGTATGGGTCAAGAACGTATTGCTATGCTCCGTTATGGTATCAACGACATCCGTGGCTTCTATCAAGGAGATTTGCGTTTCTTGGAGCAATTCGGAAAATAATTTCAGAAATAAGTACAAAGCAGAAAACGGAATAAAAGGAAAAAATAAAATGTTAGTATCATACAAATGGTTAAAAAAATTAGTCAACGGGATTGAGGATATACCGGTTGCTGATTTAGCAGAAAAAATGTCATTGTCAGGTATCGAAATCGAAGGAGTAACAGTACCTGGTGAAGGTTTATCAAAAATTGTAGTTGGTGAAGTCTTAACTTGTGAAGATGTGCCCGAAACACACTTGCACATTTGTCAAGTTGATGTCGGTGAAGAGGAACCCCTCCAAATCGTCTGTGGTGCTCCAAATGTTAAACCCGGTATCAAAGCAATCACTGCTCTTGTAGGAGCTCGTATCGCCGATAATTATAAAATTAAAAAAGGAAAAATCCGCGGGATGGTCTCACTAGGTATGTTGTGTGCACTTGATGAGATTGGAATTCCCGAGTCTGTTAATCCCATGAAACACGAAGATGGTATCTATATTTTGCCGGAAGATGCTGTGATTGGTGACAGTGTGTTACCTTATCTAGACTTGGATGATGAAATCATTGAACCAGACATCTTAGCGAACCGTGCCGATGCAATGTCTATGCGTGGCGTAGCGCATGAGGTAGCAGCTATCTATGGTAAAACAGTTAACTTTGAAGAAAAAACTGTGACAGAGGTGGACAAAAAAGCTGCGGATAAAGTAGCCGTTAAAGTAGAAACAAGTACAGAGCAAGTTCCGACTTATAAGATTCGTATGATTGAAAATGTCAAAATCGGCCCTTCACCACTCTGGTTGCAAAATACATTGATGAATGCAGGGATTCGTCCAATCAACAATGTTGTGGACGTGACTAACTATGTTTTGATGTACTATGGACAACCCTTACATGCTTTCGATTTTGATAAATTTGGCGCAGAAGAAATTGTCGTTCGTCAAGCTGAGCAAGGTGAAAAAATAGTTACCTTAGATGAGCAAGAACGTGAACTTAGCACAGAAGATATCGTTATTACAGCGAATGGCAAGCCAGTAGCTCTTGGTGGTGTGATGGGTGGTTTTGACAGTGAGATTACTGATCAGACAGTAACAGTGGCCTTGGAAGCAGCGCTTTTCAATGGCACTTCTATCCGCAAAACGTCACATAAGTTTGCCCTCCGCTCAGAATCGTCAAGTCGATTTGAAAAAGGAATCAACCAAGGTACCGTTCGTGAAGCTTTGGACTTTGCAGCTGCAATGATTCAAGAGCTAGCAGGGGGTGAAATTCTCTCTGGTGTAGTAGAATCTAATGACTTTATGCCAGAACCTCAAAAAGTTTCAATTACTTTAGAACGTATCAACGCTTCACTTGGAACAAATCTTAAGATTGAAGAAGTGCTACAAATTTTGGCACAGCTTGGTTTTGAAACCCAAGAAAATGATGGCGTGTTTGAGATCCAAATCCCGTCACGTCGCTGGGATATCAAGATTGAAGCTGATATTGTCGAAGAAGTCGCACGTATCTATGGCTATGATAACTTACCAAGTACTTTGCCATCAGGTGCCACAGCGGGCGAGTTAACAGCGATGCAAAAGTTACGTCGGAAAGTTCGTACAGCTGTAGAAGCCGCTGGATTGTCAGAAGTTATTGGTTATTCATTGACAACTACTGAAAAAGCACAAGAGTTTGTGGGAACTCAAGGAGCAACAACTTCGTTGATGTTACCTATGACAGAAGACCGCCAAACATTGCGTGGCAGCCAAATTCCAGGACTTTTGGATATTGTGAATTATAACCAAAACCGTAAAAATACAGATGTAGCTATCTATGAAGTCGGCAATATCTTTGTGGCAACAGATTCAGAAGACACACGTCCTTTAGAGATTCCACATCTTGCCTTCGCTATTTCTGGTAATGTAGAAAGTAAAACTTATAGCACTCCTGCTGTGGCTGTTGATTTCTATTATGCAAAAGCTATCATGGAAGAACTTTTAGCAGGCTATGATAATGTGTCCTTTGAAGCTTACTCAGACATCAAGGAAATGCACCCTGGACGTACAGCTCGTATCCTCATCGGTGAGCGTCAGGTAGGTTTTGTCGGACAAATACACCCTGCAACAGCAAAAGCTTATGATGTCAAGGAAACTTATGTGGGGTCTCTTGACTTGGCGGCGATGCTGGAGCTTGCCCCAGCACAAACTGTATTTGTTGAAATTCCAAAAGTACAGGCTGTACATCGTGATATTGCCATGCTTGTTGATGCAGATAAAACGCATGCAGAAATTGTAAACACAATTACTTCAAGTAAAGTTAAAACCTTGAATAAAGTTGAGCTCTTTGACATTTACCAAGGAGAAAACTTGCCAGCAGGCAAGAAGTCAATGGCTTATAGCTTGACTTTCCAAAGTCGTGAAAATACCATGACTGAAGAAGAAATTGCAAAAGCTATGTCTAAAATTTCGAAAAATCTGGTCGAAACACTTGCAGTTGAAATTCGTTAATCAAAAAACCTTTGAAGTTGTTTCAAAGGTTTTTTATTTTTCTAAGTTTTCTATAAAATGAGGAATTAGAAAAGTCAAGAGATGAAGTATTAATAAAAGCGGTTTACATTAAATTCATATTTCTATATGTAATTTGTATGAAATCTTAAGACCTTCCTTTTGTGTTAGAATGGTAAAATATGAAAAAGAACAATTGGAAAAAAGGTGCAACTTTACTAGGCTTGACAGTAGCAATGCTGACTTTGAGCTTACACGTTGCCAAAGCTGATGAAAGTTCGATTAACGGAGAAATTGAAAATTTTCAAAAACAGCTTAATTCAGAACTTTCTCAGACCAATGCAATCTATGCAAAAGCAAATGATTCCCAAACTAAACTGAAAGCCACACAAGCAAAGATTGACAGTTTAACTACAGAAATTGCAAAAACTGAAGATAAGCATGATTCTTTAAAGGCAAGAGTAGCGGAACAAATGCGGGCGACCCAATCCAAAGGAGGGGTTTCCACTTCTGTTATTGATATTATACTGAATGCTACAGACTTTCATGAAGCCATCCAAGCTTTGACGAGCTTGCAAGTAATATTGCATGCAGAAAACACACAGGCTAAAGATTTAGTGAATACTCAAAAAAACTTGGAAGACATGCAGAATTCGCTTTTGGACTCAAAAAAAGAGCTTGTAGCCACCCAAGCAGATTATCAGAAAAAAGTAGAAAATCTTGAAGACAGTATAGCTAATCTCAAAAATAAAGTAGCAGAAAATCAAGACATTCTAGCTGAAATGAAGGCTAAAGCAGAGCAAGAAAAAATCGAAAAAGCTGAGAAAGAAGCAAGTGAGCCAAAAATAGAAACACTATCTGCAGTGAAAACTGATGAAGAAGAAGTTTCAGCAGAGGACTCTTCTGCATCTTCAACGGACTCCTCAACGATGACTGAACCAAGTGCCGAAACAGGGTCCACTTTGACAGTTTCAGCAACAGCTTATTCGTCAGATAACGGTCTTGGTTTTATCACAGCCACAGGGATTAATCTTCACCAAAATCCAATGTGTATCGCAGTAGACCCATCAGTAATTCCTTTAGGGTCAATGGTTGAAGTCCCAGGATATGGGATTGCGATTGCTGGAGATACTGGTGGAGCCATTGTAGGTAACATCATCGATGTCCACTTCCCAACTACAGCGCAAGCCCAAGCATGGGGGCGTAAAACGATTCAAGTTAATGTTTTGAGCTAAAAGACGATTACAAATGAAAACCACTCTATACAAGTTATATAGAGTGGTTTTTTTATTTAGATGATTCACAACTCGATTTATGTTTCTTTCAAGAAACTTTTTGCCCCGTTCTTAGTTTCAACACAGCAGATAAATCGATGAGTTTCTTGGTTGCAACTTTTTTTTCTGCTTGGGCCTTACGAAGATCTCTTTCAGCTGGACTGAACCAAAGGGCAAGCTCATAGAGCGCTGCGAAACCTAGACCCATTCCACCAAATATTAAAACGATTTCTAAAAATTCCATCATAACCTTCTTTATCTTTTCTTTCTTTATTAGTTCTCAATTAATTCAGGACTGATTTCTTCAATACAATTTACAACAGGACCAACGATTCGCGAAGTTTCTTCATCTAGATAGAAATCTTTGTACTGGGGATCAGTATTAAGCGAATGACATCGAAAACTTTCGGAATCACGAAAAACTTGTTTACAGTAAAGCTGCTCTTCTCCTGGTCCACCTTCGGAGATAACATAAATATCTCCATCCCTATCAAAACCGGTGGTTACAAAGGTAACGATTGAAAAATTCGGATACTCAGGATGCATGGAGTCTCCCTTGATACGAGCCGCACCATCATAACGTCCAGGGCGCACATCTGTAAAAACAGTATAAGTTTCTTGGGTATCATTTAGAGCTTGACCAAAGCCAGCAGAAAGCTGTTCATCCGCTACCTCGATTGTGTAAAGTTCTTCGCGACGGTAGGTTTTCAAAGGTATAATATTGTCGGCCTTTGGACGAGATTCGACTTGCTGACTTGCAAGAAATTTAGAAAAATTCAGAACATTACTTTGTTGTTCAGCATCTAACTTCTTATAAATATTGAGAAGTTCAATAAAGGGAGAATTTTCTTTCTTATCGTTAAGGATAAGATCAGTTGGAAGTTTATAAATCTCTCCTAACTTGGCAATCATATCTAGAGCTGGATTGCTGTTTTTTTTCTCCCAAAGTGCATAAGTCCCTTGGGTAATATCAAGCTTTTCAGCAATCTCTTTTTGAGTAAAATGATGCTCTTTACGCAACTTTTTTAGATTTTGTCCTAGATTCATGTTTAGTCCTCTTTTATTGAATTTATCAATATTATAAGTTAAAATCGATTAAAAGTCAAGACTAAAAATTGAATGTATCAATAAAAAGAAATTAGATTTCCTCTCCCTTAAGTTATATATTTAAATTTTTACGGAATTTTTTGAAGATGTAGGAGCGGATATTAAAAAGGATAAAGAGTAAGTGCGTAAAATTTTAAGAGAGTTAAAAGATAAAAATAGGCTTAGTATATGTGTCACTAAAAGAAAAAAGTCGTTAGTAGCGGAAACTAAGGACTTTTTCTTTATGTTAAAAAATATTTGTATTTAAACGGTTAAGATTTTGATTGAACTTATAATGTAAGAATAAAGAACGGCTATATAAATCTAACCCGATAGCAATCCATACACCGGCAATACCCCAATTTAGATATTCTCCCAAAACTATGACCCCGACTACTCTGACTACCCACATCCCAAATGCGGTACTATATAAAGGGGACTTAGTGTCTCCCATTCCTTGAAGTGCACCTGTGATTATTAAGCTGAATGCTAAACCGGGCTGATTAAAGGCATCAATTCTTAGAGCAGTTACCACTTGATGAAGAGCTTCCGGATCTTTAGTAAATAATGTAGCAACATAGGGCGTCGCAAAAAATAATACAATACCTAATATGCTAAGAATAGTAACTCCGTATTTAATAGAAAGATATGCAATATTTCTAGTTTCAGCGTAGTCCTTTTTTCCTATGCTGTTACCTGTTAATGTAGCGGCCGCAGTAGCTAGCCCATAAGCAGGCATATACACAAAACTCTCGATACTGCCTGCAATAGAATGCGCAGCATAAGTTTTAACTCCTAAGGCAACAATTAAACCAAAATAAACAACCTGCCCCATTCTCATAACTAAGCGCTCTAGGGTAGCAGGTAGAGACAATCTTAGAAGCTCTGTATAATTACTTTTATCTAGCATTGAGAAAAATTTAAATTTAAGAACTGACTGTTGTACTTTACGATAAAGTAAAATGGTACCAATAATTCGAGAAATTAATGTACCAATAGCAGTACCAATAATTCCCAAAGCAGGTAGAGGACCTAGTCCAAAAATTAAAATAAAGTCCAATACTATATTTAAGAGGTTGGTAATAAAACCAATTTTCATCGGAGATTTTGTATCTCCAATTGCTCTTAACATACTTCCTAAAATAACCATTGTGGCAATAAAGATCGCTCCCCCACCGACAATACTAAAGAACTGCATCGCGTACTCTAAAGTTTGAGCAGTAGCTCCCATAGCAGTTAAAATTCTAGGGCCTGCAAAAATACTAACTATTCCTAGAATAAAACCCGTTACAATAGCTAGAAGAAGTGACTGTCTAGAAACAGTCTTTGCTTTTTCGATGTTTTCTGCACCAATACTCCTAGAGATGATTGAGGAAGTTCCTATTCCTAAAGCAATAAATAGAGCAATATAGACATTCAGTATAGCATTTGCGACACCTATACCTGCCACTGCTAACAAACCTATTTTAGAAATCATGAGGGAATCAATGAACCCTACAGAAGTTTCTAAAATATTTTCAACAGTAGCTGGGAGAGCAAGATCAACTATCTTCTTTTTTAAAGATAACATATCATTATCTTTATTTTTTTTCTTCATAATAGCGCGCTCACTTTTAGTTTATTTTATTGTATTGGGTGATAACTCTGCGCAACTTAATCATCTCTTCACTTAAATCATGTCCTTCACTCACATGCATTAAAGAGTGGTCGGCTTGTGCTTCTAATAGTATCTGACTAATTTTTTGAATAGCGGAGCGAGCAGAGTTTAATTGTATTAAAATGTCTTCATAGTTTTTTTCCTCTAGGACCATCTTTTTAATACCTGAGACTTGTCCTTCAATTCTGTTTAGCCGTTTAACGAGTTCGTTACTATGATGAGTTGTTAAATGTGACATATATCCTCCTATATAGGGGTACCCCCTACCCCCATATTATAATCCGCGCTATTCATATTGTCAAAAATTAAAGTTAACCTACCAGATATAGTAAAATTTGTATTGAAGGATAAGGCAGGTGATACTGTCCGAGTTTTATATGCTCACAATCCTGATGATTCAATGAGCGGTCCGAGTTATTGGGGGACTTATAATAGCCCTTCAAATAATAAGGGTACAGTTGATTCAAAAGTGGTAACAGTAACTTATGTTATTCAAGGATATGGTGCAATGATTCCCGCTCCTTAATAAAAAAGAAAAAAGTGGAAGAGTATCCGCTTTTTTTATTTAGAGTGAAAGTCAAAGAGTTATTTTGCGAGAGAAAAAAGCACATATATCTTAACAGTTATAAAAAGGCAAAGATATATAAGTTTATATGTAGAGTTTAATCAAGAACAACGGAGGAAAATGTTATAATACAAGGGTGTAGATATTTTATTGTTGAGACAACGATAAGAAAAATGCAGATGAAGTTTTCAATTGTTTAGTGAAGGAAGAGATATTCTATAACAATTTTGATGTATGAATTTTAATTTTCAATTGGCGAGCAAAGTAGGCAATATTTAGCTTTATGATGTGAAATTTTAGACTTTGAAAAACACAAAAAAAGAGAGGAAAACGGAGATATTCGTTATTATCTAAAATATAAAACAAGTAACTCTATGTAGTTTTATAGATGCTTAGAGGAGTATAGAGAGAATAAAAACGTGATTTCTGTTAAAATATCAATATGGTAAAAAAAGGACGTATTATTAAATCTTTAGCAGGCTTCTACAATGTAGAGTCTGAAGGACAAATCTATCAAACGCGTGCTAGAGGAAACTTTCGGAAAAAAGGGATGAAGCCTATTGTAGGTGATTTTGTTGACTTTTCGGCGGAAGAAAATTCTGAAGGTTATATTTTAGATATTCATAAGCGCAGAAACAGCTTAGTTCGTCCGTCGATTGCGAACATCGATCAGGCCGTTATTATTATGTCAACGGTCAATCCTGATTTCTCATTAAATCTTTTGGATCGCTTTCTTGTTTTCTTAGAGCATAAGGATATTCAACCTTTAATTTATATTTCAAAGCTTGATTTAATAGAAGATTTGACGGACTATCAAAAATTCAAGAAGGATTATGAAGAGATTGGTTATCAGATTTTCTTTGACTGGAAAGAACTGGTCAAAGTATTAGCTGATAAGGTGACTGTCTTTATGGGCCAAACAGGAGCAGGAAAGACCACTTTACTGAATTTGATTGCGCCAGAGATGAACTTAGCGACGGGGGAGACTTCAGACAAGCTGGGACGTGGCCGTCATACCACTCGTCATGTAGAATTTTTTGAAGTTGCCTCAGGACTTATTGCAGATACACCAGGTTTTTCTAACTTAGACTATGATGTATCGAATCAACCCGACTTAAATGCTGCCTTCCCAGAAATTTTGAAAGCAAGTCATGGCTGTAAATTCCGGGAATGTACACATACACATGAACCTTCCTGTGCAGTGAAAGTAGCACTTGAAGAAGGTGAAATTTTAGCGAGTCGTTATGACAACTATTTACAATTATTAACAGAAATAAATAACACGAGGGAAACTTATGCCAAGCAACGAAAAAAACAAAATTAAAGGTAATATTTGGATGAAACAGCTCGGATTTTTGGGCTTAGTTATCCTGTGGGCCTTGATTATTGTCTTTAAAAATAGTTTGGGCGATTGGAAATGGCCTTTATTTGGAATCCTTGTCGTTTTGACCGTATGGGGCTTATATCAAATTAATAAGGCCTTTTTTGGCTTGAAAAAATAGGGGGAAATATGAACGAAATTACAAATAAAATCGCACCATCAATACTTGCTGCAGACTTTGGAGCGTTTACTGCTGAAGTAGCAAAAATTGAAACAGCTGGGGCAGATTATGTACATATAGATGTTATGGATGGACACTTTGTAGATAACTTGACTTTTGGATCAGGTGTTGTTGCTGCTCTTCGTCCACAGACAGAACTCGTTTTAGATGTACATATGATGGTAGAAAAACCTGAAAAATATATAGAAGAATTTGCTAAGGCAGGTGCAGATATCATGAGTATTCATGTGGAAGCAACCTCTCATATTCATGGTGCACTTCAACAAATCAAGAGTGCAGGTATGAAAGCAAGCGTTGTTATTAATCCTGGAACGCCAGTGGCAGTTATAGAACCTGTATTGAGCATGGTAGACATGGTTTTGGTTATGACCGTTAACCCTGGCTTCGGTGGGCAAGCCTTTATTCCTGAAACAATGGAAAAAATTCGTGAGCTTGTGAAATTACGTGAAGCTAAGTCTTTGAATTTTGACATAGAAGTTGATGGCGGTATTGACGATAAGACTGTTGAACAAGCACGTGAAGCAGGAGCTAATATTTTTGTTGCTGGTTCATTTGTCTTTAAAGGTGATGTGTCTGCCAATATTCAAAAGTTAAGAGATAAACTATGAGTATCGTCATCATTATCCTTTTAATTCTGCTCATACTACTCGGACTTGCTAACTTTTTCAAAAAGCCTGCCTCTAATTCTAAGCTAAATGCACGTGTGGAGAACTTATCTTCAAATCTAACAGAATTACGTTTAGAAATGTCACAGCAACTTGGACAAAATCGCCAAGAAATCTCTGGAACTGTGTCAAGTTTGTCACATAATATGAATGGGAATTTATCTAATCTAACAGAAAATATTAATGCCAAATTTGACCATCAGTTCAAAGATTTACAGAATTCTAATGAACAAAAGCTAGATAAAATTTCTCAAAATTTAGCGGAAATGACCGAAGCAATCACAGAAAAATTTGATAGAAAATTTCAAAATTTACAAGATTCTAACGATAAAAAGCTAAGTCAAATTCAAAATACTGTGGATGAAAAACTTCAGGAAACACTGAATAAAAGAATTTCACAAAGTTTTGAACAAGTCACAAATCTCCTCACTTCTGTGGATAAAGGTCTGGGCGAGATGCGCAATCTGGCAAGTGATGTTGACAGTCTCCAAAGAGTGATGACCGGTGTGAAAACACGTGGTATTATTGGGGAAGTACAACTGGGACGCATTTTGGAGCAGATCTTCACACCTGCGCAATATCAAGAGCAGGTAAATATTCAAGAGCGCAATGCCGTTGATTTTGCAGTAATTATGCCCGGGAAAGTAGCAGGCAGTGATGTGTTACTACCGATAGATTCAAAATTTCCGCTTGAAGACTACCAACGTCTGCAAGATGCCTTGGAAACAAATGATACAGTAGCTATTGAAA
This sequence comes from Lactococcus garvieae, assembly GCF_016027715.1. Classification (NCBI taxonomy): domain Bacteria; kingdom Bacillati; phylum Bacillota; class Bacilli; order Lactobacillales; family Streptococcaceae; genus Lactococcus; species Lactococcus garvieae. The sequence continues at coordinate 1,449,027 of NZ_CP065691.1, read as the reverse complement.
TTTCGCGTAAGGCACTATTTACGGCGATTAAGTTACAGGCAAAATCGATAGCTGAAAAGTACATCTTGCCACCAAAAACCACAGACTTTGCGATTATGTTTTTACCAATCGAAGGGCTCTTCATGGAGGTAGTCAATAACACGGAACTTTATGAACAATTAAGCCGAGAGTATAAAGTAAATGTTACTGGTCCAACAACGATGACAGCGGTTTTGAATAGTTTGCAAATGGGATTCAAGACACTCCAAATCGAGCAAAAATCGAGTGAAGTTTATGAAATGCTTGGGGCTGTCAAAACAGAATTTGGCAAGTTTGAAACTTCTCTTAAGAAAGTTCATGAACGCTTGCAACAATCAGAAAAAGAAATCAATACACTGATTACCACAAGAACAAATGTCATGAATCGTAAATTGCGCACGATTGATGCCGTTGATAAAGACACAAGTGCTGCGCTTTTAGAAATAGAAGGGGACTAATATGGTTCTGATAAAAAATTTATCTATGGGAGAATTTTTCGAGGGGTTTTACTTGATAAAATCAGTCGAACTCCGACGGACACGAGCAGGTAAGGACTTCCTTGCCATTGTTTTTCAAGACCGTACTGGAACAATTTCGGGAAATATCTGGGATGCAAATCCTAAAGCAGTCAAACAGTTTGTAGCTGGTAGAGTTGTCCATATGAAAGCCCTAAAAGAGCTCTACAATGGGATGCCACAAGTCAATCGGATCAGTTTGCGTTTGCCAGAAGGTAATGAACCTGCAAACCCAGCAGATTATCGAGAAAAAGCTCCAGTAAATGAAACAGATCTCCGTAAGTATGTTGAGAGTATTGTTTTTCGTATTGAAAATGCTACCTGGAATCGTGTCGTTCGCCATATTCTGAAAAAATTTGACCGTGAGTTTTATCAGTTCCCCGCAGCAAAGACGAATCACCATGCCTTTGAAGGTGGTCTGGCTTACCATACTACGACAATGCTACAGCTGGCAGAGAAGGTCTGTGAAGTTTATCCCCAACTTAACGAATCTTTGATGTTTGCTGGAATTCTTTTACACGATATGGCCAAGTGTTTAGAATTCACAGGTTTTGAAAATACAAGTTATACTTTACGTGGAAATCTGTTAGGGCACATCGTTCTCATTGATGAAGAAGTGAGCAAAGCCGCTATTGAATTAGATATCAGTGATGAAAAGGAAGATTTACTCTTGTTGCGCCATGTTCTCTTAAGCCATCATGGTCAGCTAGAGTACGGGAGTCCTGTACGTCCAAAAATTATGGAAGCAGAAGTTATTCACCAGATTGATATGATGGATGCGAGTATGATGATGATGATGACAGCTCTTAATAATGTTGAACCAGGGCAATCAAGCCAACGTGTTTTTGCCTTGGAAAATCGTAATTTTTATAAACCCTTGGATAATTAGATAGCGAGAAATGATGAAAAATACACTTAAAAATGATACATTAGTTATTTCAGTAGATACTTTCGGAGCAGAATTACATTCTGTACAAAAAGATGAAGTTGAATACCTCTGGCAAGCAGATTCTGCTTTTTGGGGACGTCACGCGCCAGTCCTCTTTCCTATTGTTGGTAAATTAAAAAATGGGCAGTACAGCTATGAAGATAAAAATTATCAAATGTCTGGACATGGTTTTGCACGTGACAGTGAGTTCACATTAATAAAAGAAGAAGCTGATGAACTGGTATATGAAATCACTTCAAATTCTCAGACACTTGCTGAGTATCCTTTTAAATTTAGCTTTAAAGTAGGCTATAAACTGACAGATAACCAACTTCGTGTTCGCTATCAAGTGGAAAATAAAGACGAGAAGACAATGATTTTTGGAGTGGGTGCCCATCCAGCGTTCAATGTCCCTCTAAAAAATGGAAGTTTCGAAGACTATAAGTTCACTGTATCTCCATCAGGAAAACGTACATTTATCCCTTTAGATGTACCTACTGGTACCTTGAAGCGAGAAGAACAGTCAGAAGTTGAAGTAAGTGACTTACCTCTTAGTCGAGAATTATTTGCTAAAGATGCACTTGTTTACACTTCTTCAGAGGAAATGTCGGTTGCTTTAACAAATAGTATTGATAGTCGTAGTGTGAAAGTGACATGGAAGGATATGCCTTTCTTTGGTCTTTGGAGTCCTTATCCAGCAGACGCCCCTTTTGTTTGTATTGAACCTTGGTGTGGAATAGCAGATGATGCAGATACAACAGGCCAACTTACTAACAAATTTGGGATGAACCAACTGCCTGCTAATGAAAAATTCAGTTGTGAATATGTAATTGAAATCAATTAATAAAGAAAAAATGGACAGTTAGTCTATTTTTTTTACTTTTTTGAGAAAAACCAAAGGAAAATTGACCTGTAAATTGTTATAATGAGAATATGAATGATATTTTCCAACTTACATTGATTTTGGTCGCATCTTTGATCGCGACTTTAATCGCAAGAAGAATTAAAATCCCAGCAGTAGTCGGTCAAATACTTATCGGTATTGTCTTGGCTCCTGCTGCTTTGGGATGGTTGCAAGGGGGCCACACGATTGAGGTTCTCTCTGAAATAGGTGTAATCTTGCTGATGTTTCTGGCAGGGCTAGAGAGTGATTTAGGTGTGCTGAAGAAAAACTTTAAGCCTGCTTTATTGGTCGCTTTAGCTGGAGTCGTTGTACCCTTACTCGTTTTTTGGGGCGTGACTGCACTGATGGGTTACGCATTTTCAACGGCTATTTTTTATGGTATAGTTTTTGCGGCCACCTCGGTCTCCATTACCGTTGAGGTTTTACAAGAATATGGTAAACTTTCTACAAAAGCAGGGTCTATCATCTTAGGAGCAGCAGTCGTTGATGATATCTTGGCTGTCCTTGCTTTATCAATCTTTACCTCGACCAACAGCTCCTCAGGTAATCTCCCTCAACAGTTCTTCATGGAGTTTCTCTTTTTAGTCTTTTTAGTCATTGTTCACAAGTTGATACCGAAGGTATGGCAATTTGTAGAGAAATTACCTGTCTATGCGAAGAATACGACAGCGGCTTTGATCCTTTGCTTGGTTTTGAGCCTTTTAGCTGATGCAGCAGGGATGTCCGCAGTTATTGGATCTTTCTTTGCAGGTTTGGCTTTGAGTCAAACTGATGTGTCACATAAGATTGAAGAATACAGCTCTGCGATAGCCTATGTTGTCTTTATACCCGTTTTCTTCGTTTCGATTGCTATTTCAGTAACTTTCGAGAGTATCTTTGAGCATCCATTATTGATTCTTTTCTTTACACTTTTAGCAGTCCTTACTAAGTTTGTTCCTGCATATTTTATTGGTAAATCAACAGGACTTACGACATCAGAAAGTGCCTTAGTGGGTACAGGTATGGTTTCGCGAGGAGAAATGGCGCTTATTATTGCTCAGATTGGTCTTGCTTCCCAGGTGATTAATAGCGATATTTATTCTGAACTGGTTATTGTGATTATCCTGAGTACGCTTATTGCACCATTCTTGATTAAACTCTCTTTGAAAAAAGGCTGAGTTGACAATAATAACAGACATATTACGATAAAAATGATAAAATAGTCAAAGTATAAAAAATGGAGGGGTTCCTTATGTCAAACTGTCAAGTAGTTAAACATCCACTTATTCAACACAAACTTTCAATCCTACGTCGTGCGGACGTATCAACAAAAGAGTTCCGTGAACTCGTAGATGAGATTGGTATGCTCATGGCTTATGAAGTATCTCGTGATTTGCCAGTACAAGATGTTGAAATCGATACACCTGTTGCGCATATGACTGCGCAAGAACTTGCAGGTAAAAAATTGGCCGTTGTACCTATTCTCCGTGCGGGTATTGGTATGGTTGACGGTATTTTGAAACTCATCCCCGCAGCGCGTGTAGGTCATATCGGTATGTACCGTGATGAAGAAACTTTTAAACCTGTGGAATACTTGGTAAAACTTCCAACAGATATTGCTGAGCGTCAAATCTTTTTGGTTGACCCAATGTTAGCTACTGGTGGCTCAGCGATTCTTGCAATTGACAGCCTTAAAAAACGCAATGCTAACAACATTAAATTCGTTTGTCTTGTAGCAGCACCAGAAGGTGTTAAAGCAGTTCAAGAAGCTCATCCTGATATCGATATCTACGTAGCAGCTCTTGATGACCATCTTAATGAGCATGGTTATATCGTTCCAGGTCTTGGAGATGCTGGAGATCGTTTGTTTGGAACAAAATAATTAGTGAAGATTTTAAAACACCTTACTGTGAGGTGTTTTTTTGTAAGAAAAAGCAGTTTGAAATAAAAAATAAAATTCTGAGCTTAAATAGTTTACAAACGTAAATTGATGTGTTAAGATTACAAGTGTAAACATAAAAAAAGAAAATAAAAGGAGACATTACTATGTCATTTATCAACTCACTTAAAAATCGTCGTTCAATCTATGCTCTTGGTAAAAATGTTAAAGATGGAGATCAAGCTGTAGAAACAATTAAAGACGCTGTAAAACATAGCCCATCAGCCTTTAACAGCCAAACAACTCGTGTACTCATCGTTACAGGTGATGCACAAGAAAAACTTTGGGGTCAAATCGTTGCTGACGAATTGAAAGCAGCAATGAAAGCTCAAGGTGTTCCAGACTCAGCTTGGGAAGGCACAAAAGCTAAACTTGATGGGTTCAAATCTGCGTATGGTACTGCTCTCTTCTTTGAAGATCAAGATGTCGTTAAAGGTTTGCAAGAACAATTTGCCCTTTATGCAGATAACTTCCCTGTATGGAGCGAACAAGCCTCAGGTATCACTTCAGTAAATGCTTGGACAGCTCTTGCTGAAATTGGTGTCGGAGCAAACTTGCAACACTACAACCCAGTTATTGATGAAGCTGTTGCTAAAGAATGGAATATTCCAGCAAACTGGAAATTACGTGGACAACTCGTATTTGGTTCTATTGAAGAAGAAGCTGGCGAAAAAACTTTCATGGAAGATGATGATCGTTTCATTATTGCTAAATAAAAAGAATAAAGGCCCTAGGGCTTTTTTTTGTGAGAAAAATTATAATCTGCTATAATTAAAGAAGTTAGAGCTAATCGTAAAGATTAGATAAGCTGTTATTTTAAAAAAGATTTGTCTGTTTATAAATGAAGCATGGGATATTCCTAAGTATCTTTAAACGGAGTGAACATTTAATAAAGGAGAATACATGGAAGCAAAATTACTCAATAAAGTAGTTATCAAGCGTAATGGTCGTGTCGTTGATTGGGATTCATTCCGTATTCAAACAGCTGTTTTTAAAGCTGCGATTAATGGAAAATATAAAGACAAACCACTGCATGCCAACATGATAGCAAACAATGTAGCTAAAGTTGTTGGAAAAGTCATTGCAGAAATTCCTTTTGATAAGATTGAAATTGACACGATTCAAAACCAAGTTGTTAACCAGCTCAATGACTTTGATAAAGAAGTAGCAAAAGATTTCTTAGAATATAAAGTCAAACAAGAAATCAATCGTAAACATTAAGCAATAAACAGCAAAATCAAAATATAAAAGAAAAACAGATTCTCCGAGAATCTGTTTTTTTAGTTCTTAGGCCGTATTTATAAAAAAATTATATTCTTTTAAAGGGATTTCACGCGTTTGTCATTAATTTAAAATTTATCGTAATATTATTTCTTTATATCTTTTCTTTTTGATAAAATTTGTAATATAAGAAGTTGTTAAGAGATATTACGTTATTGATATTATTTTCTAATACAATAAAAGTAATTATTTCATAAAATTATCAAAATTACGTTCAATAAAATTACAATAGATCCATTCATTTTAAGGAGGACTGTACCATATATGGCAGAAAGAAAAGTAATTAAAGCAAAAAAACAGGCGATACGGCGCGCACGACTAAAAAGGGCAGGCACTGTCGCAGCCATGCTTCCACTCGTCATGTCTAATGGAGCACCCGTAGCAATGCTTATCAGAGGTCGGCATAATGAAGCAACACCCGGGATTGAGCAGTTGGCGGAAGTTTCCGAGCAAGAGATAGCGGACGTTATACTGCCAGAGATTTCGGTAGAGGAAGAAGTCTCCATCCAGGAAGTATCAGAAGTTGCGCCACCGTTTACTCTACCCCAAAACTTTATCGCCCCAACTTTTTCAGAAACGGATTTTGCGCGTTATGAAAAAGAGAATGAAGCAGAACAAGGAGCTTATCTGGGAATTGCCCCTGTAGCGGGAGACTGGAGCGTAAAAGATACGTGGCCTTGGATGCAGATTCTCAACGTACGGTGGCTCACACATAATCGTGTTGAAATCCGGTTTGATACAATGCGTTTTGATAACGCGAACCCACCAGCTGAGATTGGCAGATTAGGTGGTGGTCAGATTAAAGACATGGAACTGAAAGTAGGGGTCGGCAATGATTTTTTGGATGAGGTAAGATTAATCAGTGGAGAAGGCAATAATACCTATGTGATTGTATTGGAGGGAATAACGGAAGATATCTTTGGTGACATTACTGTTTATGCCGGGGATATGCATCCTCAACAAGATAGGTCTTTCCGCCTTCAAGGCGGCTTCTTGCCACCTAATCCGCATGTGCCCATCGTTCTCACAGAGGAACATATACATCAGGGAAGTGTTGCTTACAAGTTTGTGGATGATGATGTTTCTGTTTTAGAATCTGGTGTGAGACATTGGCCCGTATTGGAACTCTCAATGCTAGGCTTTACAGGCACTTTTAATTTTAACCGTAAAATACAAGATATTCAGTTTGCAAGTACAGAACATGCCGGTCTCTCACAGATTAACTACGGGACGGTAAACTGGGTTGAGATTGCAAGCGAGATTGAACAGGAACTCAATCGGCAAGGTGCTCTCCTTGTAGGGCAATACTACGAAGTAGATGTTTCTGCCTTACAAGCGAGCTTCGTGAGTACAGGACTTTTTCAGCAAGGAGAAGTACGTGAAAATATTCCTGTGGCATTACAAGATATTAAGATTAATCGTGGTGAAGTAGCTTCTCGTCCTTTTGATGGTACTCGCTCGGTAGGGCATATCGTTGAGCATCTTTCTCTAGACTTTGAGATTAAAATGGCGAATGGCGATATCCATGAAGTTATAGGACTAGAAGTGAAACTTCCTGTGGAGAGTTTACTTTATGATCGCGCAGGACTTTGGGCTTCTTTTGTTCATCTCGATGGACATGAGAGGCAACATGAGAAAGTCCATGCAGCTGTTATTCAAGCTGTCGAATCCCTTTCGCTTTCGTATGAACTTGACGAAGCTTTAGTCCAGCTATTGACTAATCGTATTGTTGCCCAGTCAGCTGTAAATATTCCGACAAGTCGGGAGAATGGTCTTTATAGGGGACAGATAACACTTGCTGACGAAGGTTTTACGCCCACGCTTCTTAGTCAACTCCAAACAGTGAGCAGTAAGGAATTTGATAATACGAATATTGTCCGAGCTCAGAATAATCAAGAGCAATACACGTTTGAATTTGCCATCATGGGAGATAACTCTGTAGATGGAGGGAAACTCCGTTTTGCTACAGCTGTCTTATCTGTGAACCGTGAAGCTTTAAGTTTTGCCAACTCTTATGTTGGCACGCATCGAATCGAGGTAGATACAGATGTTTATCAGAACTTAGTATTTACTACTCGACAAGGCGATGCTTTTGACGCAGAAGACTTGCAGGCATTCAAAGCGCAATATGGGACTCAAATAACAGAAAAAATTCAAACCTTAGCAGAAAATGGCGGGCTCTTTAATGATGCCCAGATTACGCCTAGACCTGTGAGATGGACAGCAGGCCTTGTCGATAACAAGATTTATGATGGGACTACTGATGTGTCAGGAATTGTCCGCCCACGTTTAGAAGGCTTTATTGATGGTGATACTCAAATTATTGAAGTCGAGCTTGGCGATTTAAATGAACACCTCCGTTTTGCTAACAGTTTACCAGGGACCTGGCTGATTGAAGGGTTGGACTTTGAAGAAGAAAGTATGATTATCCGCCATGATCTTAACATCGCAGGGAACTTTAATTATGCGATTGTGGGAGAACCATCTTTTAATCCTGCCACTATCTCTCCTTTGGTTTTAGATATTAATGATATGGGCCTCCTTAACTTTGAAAAGGGGAAAATTACGCGTCAATATGATGGGACGAAAACTTATACTGGTAGTTTGAGTCCAATCTCTGTCATAATCGATGGTTTGGATGATGAAAATGCCTATCAGTTTGTTTTCTCTAGTGAAGCGGAATTTTATTTTGATGAGCGCCACGTCACAGGCGACTATATACCAGTACGTTTAGGGAACACAACTATTGGTTTGCGACGCGTTGGGGGAACAGTACAGCCTGTTGAACTCTCTGCAAACTTACAAGATAAACTCGTTGCTTTACTTTTCCTTGGTCAAATTACCCCACGTGAAGTTTTTTGGGAAATGGGAACAGTAGAGGACAAGGATTATGATGGAAATACTTCCGCTATTATTAGAAATATGCCTCAACTTTTCTCCACTCCTGCAAGTGAAGGAGATTTCGGAATTCATGACTTAGATAAAGTAGGCGTTGAGGCTCTTATAATAAATAATGGTTCAGCAGCTTTCCAGTCCGAAAATGTTGCTCATAATACTCAGGGAAGTATCACAGCCCAAGCAGTCATTGCAACAGACGGCTGGACTATCAGCGGTGGGACATATGCCCGCAACTATGTTATCGTCCCTCACCCTGATGCAGAAAGCATTGGCTTTGAGTTACCACAAACACTTTTTGGTCAGTCCGCTTTTGATATGCCAGATTTCTTCTATACAGAGCTTGTGAAGCCAAGGTTTGCTGATGCAACTATTCATCCGCTAGATGTGCATTTTGTCGGTGGCGCTTTACAAAATGACAGTAGGACGTATACAGGGATGAGGATAGTGCCCGAAAGACAGGAGTTCGATGTGCCAGTGCTAAGTACAATTCTTGGGGCTAAGCAAAACTTGTTGAACTCGGAGAAATCGACAGGTAGAGTAAGGGCAGTTGTGGGCGACTTTGTGCATAATAACAACCTTGATGTAGGTACAGCAGTTTCGGCCTTATCAGGGTGGAGCATAGAAGGGTACTATCATACTAACTATCGTTTAGTAAATTCTCCTGATATTGAGTGGGAAATCACTGCTAAGAAGATAGAACTATGGGAAGATGTAGCTGGTGCGCAGTCGGGATTTGTGACCAAACGATTTGATAACACTGTGAGCTTCTCCGAAGCTCAAGTCTTTACTCTACCTCGTTTGTTCACAGATAATTTGGATATTACAAACTGGCAACTTAGGTATAATTCGCCAAATGTACTGGGAGCGACCTCTCTCATTGTAGAAAATTCCGACTGGGTAGGCGAGCAACTCAATACCTTACTTGGCCCTAACCAAGTATTAGCCGATAATTTTGACTTTACGAGCCTCTTTGCAGCCCAAATAGAACCTCGTATCCTGAGCTGGGAAAATGGAACAATCCCTTCACGCCCATACAATGGTACAACTAGTATTAACACCGATAATATTGTTTTACCACACTTAGTTCCGAAAGGACCCGAGCATGAGATATTAGACAATCATGTAACGCTTGCTTATAACTCAAACCTTTTAGAGAATCTTACTTTTGATGATGTTCTTCCTGGAACTTATGAATTTAACTGGCATGAAGCAGTGGGGTTAGAAGTCTTATTTGATGAGAGCAGACATCAAGATAACTATATTGTTCCCCAGCTTAATAATGCGCATGCTTCCATCTTCCCAACAGCCTTTAATAAGGCAGATTTGGATGAAAACTTTAGTGCCAGTGGCCGAGAATATGATGGTCAGGTAGATATCATGGATAATCTCTTCATGGCTCATATTCAACTTGAAGGTGGGTTGATTCTCATTTTACCTTATCATGTGGAAGGGTTACGGTTTGCAAATCCAAACGCTGGTACTTATCAACTCGAATTTGACTCTATTACGCTTGACGTCAAATCAGAGCTTTTCTATCCTGAAGATATTGCTGATATTCAAGGACAAATTGAGACTGCAATTCTAGAATATCGTGATGCGCAAATCATCCCCCGTCATATCGAATGGACTGAAGGTCGAGTGGCTAACAAGGAATGGGACGACACTTATGATATATACCAAATCCTTGTCTTACCAGACTTAAGACGACCAGATAATGATTTTGAAAAGGCCATTGTGGCGCGTGATCAGGAGAGGTTCACTATAACTCAGGGAGGGGCAAGATTTACTCAAAAAGATGTAGGAATTGACATTCCAGTAGTATCTGACGGATACTGGAGTTGGTCGACTACTGACGGCTCTAGCCATCCCCTATCAAATTATATTTTTGAAGGGTACCAAGCCGGTATTTTACCTCAACCGAGTTTTGAGGCAGCCAGCATCACACAAGTTTCAGTCATAGATGTAAAACCAATGCCAGAAAATCCTAATGACATGAAAGCTAATATTCTTTACATTCAGTCAGGCTATATTGAACGGCAATATAATGGTACCTCTCAGATTGACTTAGTAGAAGATGTAAAGAGCCAGCCAGAGTTTTCTCTACGTAACGCACAAGATCAAGTTATCATGCTCTCACTAGAACAACTAGAAGAACTTACGGTTAATTTCTTAGATAAAGATGTCGCCTATGATAATAACAATGTTGCAGATAAAGAAGTTATTACAAATATCAGCGGCTTAACTCATACCGGTATTGAGCTTTCTGATAATCATATACGTGAGATTGAACGCCTACTCTTTACGGGTCGGATTACTCCATGGGAACTTAATAAAGAGGATGTTCACAACTTAGAGATCGCCTTTGAAGGTAATCGGGTGATTCATCATGTTTATAATGGTAAAACGGACTGGTTAGTTCCAGAGGGTCTGGATAATGATGGAAAGACGATTAAAATCTTCCCAGAACTTTGGATTGAGCTTGTGACCACAGGGGAGAATATACCCATCTTATTTAGTGAAAACTACGTTATATCCTTTGCGGATCGTCATGCAGGTACGGATAAGCAGGTAAACATAGATGGCTTCTATTTAGACTCTCAAAATGTAAGTCTGCACGGTGAACTTAAAGAATGGATGCGTAGTGAATTGATAACGGGGCATATCAGCCCTCTGACCATCCGCTGGACCAAAGGTCAGGTTGCAAGACGTCACTATGATGGTACGAAAGAGGCGGTAATTGATGTTCCACCTACATTGCCTATTTTTGCTATTGATCTCCCAGAAATTAATAATCCAGATGCAGGGGTAAATATTCAGACTGGCCAAGCCCACTTTGATACTGCCGATGTACGCTATGATGAGGCTGGAAATGTTATTGCTATGCCAGTTCATGCCTCGGGGACAGACGACTGGGGTATCTCAGGAAGATATTCAGGAAACTATTGGCTACAGCCTACACTCCTCAGTACCTTAGACTCGCTTCTTCCCTTAAATGAAGTACTCTCATCTTTCGTTCCTCGACCTGTACAACGTGTCAATCCATTATTTGAAAGCCAGATTATTGATCCTATTCGACTTGGATTTAACGGGCGAAAAATTGCGGAGCGTGTCTTCAACTATGACAGCTACTTTACGCCAGCGGAGAAGTCTTATGAGTACGGTAGCGAGGCTGGTTTCACGGATTCTGAGAAATGGATAAACATGGACACGGGACAACCTATGGATGTTATTGGGGATTATTACTTAACGATAAGCTTTGTGGAACAACTCTCACGTTTAGCCAATGGTCAGCCGCACGTTTCTGAAGACGAGTTAGTCTTTGTGGATAGTCAAGGCAATGTTATTGATAGGGCAGATGTTTTTGTCGAATTACGCGACGAACAAGGCAATCTCAACCGTAACTACGAGTATGTCTTTGGTGATGATGTTGAAACGATTGGGCGTATTACCAAAGCGGAGGGCTTCCCCGTGACTAAACCTCAAGCAGCGCATGTTGGGGAAACGGAGATTGAGCTCTTCAACTCTCACATCATGATGCACCGAAACTTCTTAGAAAATATGCCGATCATCTTTGAACCTTTTACTCTCAAGGAAGCTGATACAGCACTTCGTGAGTCGGAAAGTTCACTTGCTGAAGCTGCAACCTTTGATCCAGGCCCTTATCTTATCGAATATGCGGTTTCAAGGTCAGAAAGACCAGAGGATTTAAGTGATGATGCCTGGCAGACTTCAACTCTCTTTACAGGATTGTTGCCAAGCACGGAGTACTTCCTGTTTGCCCGCCAAGCCGACCATCATAATCGTTATGAGGGAGAGATTATTGTTGGAACTTCTGTAGTCACCCGAGAAGAAACCCCGCGTGAACCTGAAAACGGTGGAACAGAGGAAGAAGGTGAACGCCCAGATACTAATGGTTCAGGAGAAACAAATGATCCGGGAAATAATGATACCTCAGAGGATAATTATATTCAGCCGGAAGATGAAATCAGGGACGAAGAAGATAGAACAGAGAGAAGCGAAGCCCAAGGAACTAGGGCAGAATTACCAAGTACAGGTACTATGCTAGGTTTAGGACTAGGAATTACGGGTCTCGTCGCACTGGCAAGTGCAGCTATCTTGCGTAAAAAAAATAAAAAGGATTAAAATTTATTCTAATCTAAAAAACAGCCTTGGAAACGAGAAATTTTGTGTATTTTCTCGTTTTTTTGATGAGAATACTAAAAATAAACAATAGGATTTACTGTGTGCCAATATTGGCGGTAGAATCAAACTTTTTTCTGAATATGAATGAATAACGTGTGAAATTTAGGTAAAATAGAAAAGAGGATGAGAGTATTGTCCGCTAAATCTTAGATAATACAGGAGACATATATAATGAAAAAAAGAGGCATTCTCTTAGTTAATCTTGGTACCCCTGAAAGTACATCGCCCAAAGCACTAAGAAAGTACCTAAGAAAATTTCTGTCGGATAGGCGCGTGATTAAAACGCATCCGCTTCTATGGCAACCCCTCTTAAATGGGGTTATACTCAACACGCGCCCTAAAAAGTCAGCGAAGCTTTACGAAAAAATTGTTAAAGATGGAGAATTTCCTCTTCTGACTTATACTTTAGCACAGGAGAAAAACCTTAAAGCTCTCTGCCCAGAGATGGAAGTGGCTATAGGGATGTCTTATAGCGCACCAAGTATTGAGACAAGTTTGGATCAATTGCTAGCCAAAGGTGTTGAGGATCTGACTGTACTCCCCATGTACCCACAATATTCTGGCACTACGGTAGGTTCTGTATTTGACAGTGTAATGAACTATTTCATGAAAAAAGATCATATCGTTGACCTTAACTTTATCCGTTCTTTTTATAAAGAACCGCTTTATATTAAATATTTTGCTGATAAGATTAAAGAAGCTTTAGATAAAGAGGGCGATCTTGAGGCTATTGTTTTCTCCTATCATGGTATTCCCCTTTCCTATGTAAAGGATGGGGATGCTTATCCAGAAGAGTGCACAGAAACGACACGATTAATTATGAAACAGATAGGAGACGTTCCACATTACCAGACATATCAGTCCAAGTTTGGTCCAGCAGAGTGGCTAACGCCAGCCACAGATGATACTTTGAAAAAGCTACCCTCACAAGGTATTAAAAAAATACTGATTCTGGCGCCAGGTTTTGTAGTAGATTGTCTTGAAACCATTGAAGAACTTGAAGAAGAAAATAAAACATATTTCCTGGAAAATGGTGGCGAAAAATATATCTATCTTTCACCTTTCAATGATGAAATGGCTTTTGCAGAGCTTGTAAAAGAAAGAGTAGAGCGAAAATAAATATTCTTTTCAAAAAAATCAAATAATTTACAAAAAAGACTTGACAAAAGATAAATAAAGACCTAAAATGGTGAATAGAGACAAGTCTTTAACCAATTCTTTCCAAGAGAGCGAGTGGCTGGTGTAAACTCGTATTGTAATTGCTAAAGATACCACTCGAAAAATTCTTCCTGAGAACAGGGAGCGTCGCTGACACGTTACGTCAAAGATGAGAAAATTTTAAAGGTTTTTTGTAAACCCTAAAATTAACTAAGGTGGTAACACGCAGTTTGCGTCCTTTTATGAGGAAGCAAAACTGCGTTTTTTTATTTTCCTAAAACTCATCTCTGCAATACTAAACTACGTTAACAAAAAAATTGGAGGCTTATATGATAAAAATCACTTTCCCCGATGGTGCTGTCAAAGAATTTGAGGCAGGCATCTCAACCCTTGAAATCGCGAAATCAATCTCGCCTGGTTTGGCTAAAAAAGCCTTGGCTGGTAAAGTCAACGGCAAACTTATTGACGTGACCCGTCCAATCAAAGAAGATGCAGACTTTGAAATCGTGACACCTGATCATGAAGATGCTTTTGGACTTCTTCGTCACTCTGCAGCTCACCTTTTTGCACAAGCTGCTCGTCGTCACTTCCCAAATATCCATCTTGGTGTAGGTCCAGCTATCGAAAATGGTTTCTACTACGATACTGATAACGAAGAGGGTCAAATCTCAAATGATGATTTGGAAAAAATCGAAGAAGAAATGCGCCGTATTTCAAAAGAAAACTTCCCATCAATTCGTAAAGAGGTAACTAAAGAAGAAGCTAAAGAAATCTTTGCTGGCGATCCTTATAAACTTGAGCTTATTGAAGAACACAATGAAGATGAAGGGGGCTTGACTATTTATAGCCAAGGCGAATACACTGACCTTTGCCGTGGCCCACACGTCCCATCAACAGGCTTTATCAAATTCTTTAAATTGCTCAATGTAGCAGGTGCTTACTGGCGTGGAAACAGTGATAATGCCATGATGCAACGTGTTTACGGTACAGCTTGGTTTAACAAAGAAGACCTAGAAGAAAACCTTAGAATGCGTGAAGAAGCTAAAGAACGTGACCACCGTAAACTAGGACGCGAATTAGATCTCTTCTTCAATGAAGCTTCTTTGGGTGCTGGTACAGCTTACTGGCTTCCAGATGGTGCAACTATTCGTCGTACCATCCAACGTTTTGTGGAAGACCGTGAAATCGCTGCGGGTTACTTACATGTTAATACACCGAACTTGATGAACTTAGATGTTTATAAACAATCCGGTCACTGGCAACATTATCATGAAGATATGTTCCCACCAATGGATATGGGTGATGGTGAGCAAATGGAACTCCGCCCAATGAACTGTCCATCACATATCGCAATTTACAAACACCATGTACACAGTTACCGTGAATTGCCTATCCGTATCGCGGAATTCGGAACAATGCACCGTTATGAAAAATCAGGAGCACTTTCAGGACTTCAACGTGTACGTGTGATGCAGTTGAATGATGGTCATACATTTGTTACACCAGATCAAATCCAAGAAGAATTTGGTAAGATTCTTGAATTGATTATGGAGATGTATCATGATTTTGGTATCGATGATTACAGTTTCCGTCTGTCATATCGTGATCCAGAAGACACAGAAAAATACTTCCCAGATGATGCAATGTGGGAAAAGTCACAACGTATGCTTAAAGCAACCATGGATAATATGAATCTTGATTACGTTGAAGCAGAAGGTGAAGCAGCTTTCTATGGACCAAAATTGGATATTCAAGTGAAAACTGCTTTGGGTAATGAAGAAACACTTTCAACTATCCAATTGGACTTCCTTAACCCTGAAAACTTCGATATTACTTATGTGGGTGCCGATGGCGAAAAACACCGTCCAGTCATGATTCACCGTGGCGTAATCTCAACATTGGAACGCTTTACAGCTTACTTGATCGAACTTTATAAAGGTGCATTCCCAACTTGGTTGGCCCCTACACAAGCCATCATCATTCCAGTAAACAATGAAATCCACGCAGACTACGCATGGGAAATCAAAAAACGTTTGCAAGAAAAAGGTTTGCGTATCGTCGTTGATGAAACGAATGAAAAAATGGGTTATAAGATTCGTCAAGCCCAAACTCGCAAAGTTCCTTACCAAATTGTTGTGGGTGACCAAGAAATGGCAGATGGTACTGTGAACATCCGTCGTTATGGTTCTACTGATACTGAAGTAATCAGCCTTGACCAATTTATCGAAAACATCCAAGCAGATGTTGCAAACTACAGCCGTAGTAAATAATAAAAAGAGAGGAAACTCTCTTTTTATTATTTAGCTAGAAGAAGTCTTGTTTTCTAAAAAATCCAGAATACAAGCGCATTCACGACTTATAACTAGAAAAATAGTTCACAAAATGCTATACTAAGACAGTAATAGAAAATATTCGGAGGAATTTGAAATGGCAATCGTTTCAGCAGAAAAATTCGTACAAGCCGCTCGTGACAATGGTTACGCTATCGGTGGT
Organism: Lactococcus garvieae; assembly: GCF_016027715.1. NCBI lineage: Bacteria > Bacillati > Bacillota > Bacilli > Lactobacillales > Streptococcaceae > Lactococcus > Lactococcus garvieae. Next base: position 1,432,711 of record NZ_CP065691.1, on the reverse strand, counting down.
TTTAACACAAACAACCTTGAATGGACTCAAGCTATCTTGCGCGCAGCAGAAGCTAAAAAGACTCCAGTACTTATCCAAACTTCAATGGGTGCTGCTAAATACATGGGTGGTTACAAAATGTGTAAACTCCTTATTGAAACTCTTGTAGAATCAATGGGTATCACTGTACCAGTAGCTATTCACCTTGACCACGGTCACTTTGATGATGCTTTGGAATGTATCGAAGTGGGTTACTCTTCATTGATGTTCGACGGTTCACACCTTCCAATCGAAGAAAACCTTAAACTTGCTGAAGAAGTTATCGCAAAAGCTCACGCTAAAGGTATCTCAGTTGAGTGTGAAGTTGGTTCTATCGGTGGTGAAGAAGACGGTATCGTTGGTGAAGGCGAACTTGCTCCTATCGAAGATGCAGTAGCTATGGCTAAACTTGGCGTTGACTTCCTTGCAGCTGGTATCGGTAATATCCACGGTCCTTACCCAGAAAACTGGAAAGGTCTCCACATCGATCACTTGACTAAATTGAACGAAGCTCTTGTTGAAGCTATGGGCAAAAATGTTCCTATCGTATTGCACGGTGGTTCAGGTATCCCTGACGAACAAATCCGCGAAGCTATCGCTAACGGTGTAGCTAAAATCAACGTAAACACAGAATGCCAACTTGCATTTGCAAAAGCAACTCGTGAATTCGTCGTTGAATTTAACGCTAACGAAGCTGAATACATGAAGAAAAAACTCTTCGACCCACGTAAATTCTTGAAACCTGGTTTCGACGCAATCACTGCATCAGTTGAAGAACGTATCGACGTTTTCGGTTCAGCAAACAAAGCTTAATCTCTGATTATGCCCAGAACAATTTCTTTAAAATTGTTCGAAACACAGCATAATTCGCTTTTAAAACATGATTAAATAAATGTCTGCCATTTTTGGCAGGCATTTTTTATTTTCTAAACTGATAATAATTTTAAATGCCCTTAGAATAAGAACTTAGGAAATAGTGAGAAAAAATGAAGTCAATAAGATTAAAAATGGAGAGATAAAATGGTAAACTTAAAGGAGTAGTAAAAAATCCTTGTAGAGCAGCATACTTTATCAGCAAATGTTGGTCTGTCAAGGTAGCCGAAGTTAATATTATCTCATTGAGTATGAAAATCGGTCTAAGTTTACTTAACTCCAGCGCATAGCAAAAGAGAATATGAGGATAAAAGGAGAAAATATGGTAGAAATAGCAAAATTTTCAACAAAAGGATTGAAGTTAAATAAAAAACGTAAGAGTGGAGCAGTTACAGACAACTCACAATTTAAAATACCTGAAACTGTTGAGAAAACCATTAGCAAGGAAAAAGCGCATAAGGTACATAGAACTATCCATGGCGCTTCACTTACAGCTGCGGGAGTAGGTGCATTGCCGCTTCCTATCGCGGATGCCTTAATTTTGGTACCTATTCAGCTGAAGATGTTGCGAAATATTTATAAAATATATGATGTAAAATTCAGTGACAAATTTGTAGTCAATTTTATTAGGGTAACACTTATCCCTTACATTGGGAGGTCTCTCTCTAGTTTGATTCCTGGTGTGGGAAATGTAGTGAATGCTTCAATTGCTGCAGCGATTACAGAAGCTGTTGGTTGGAGTGCGGCAGCCTCGTTAGAAAAAGGAATTGACTTTACAAAAGATACTGAAAAGATCGAAAGTTTAGTTACAGGAACTCTAAAAGATCTTATGAAGCATAAGAAATAAAAAAGAACTTGCTAATTTTAGCAGTTTTTTTTTTAAATTTTTTCTTGACAATAAATTAATAATAAAGTATACTAATATAAAAGCGGTTTCATAAAAACGGATAGTGATTATTAAGTTAAGCTAGACCTTATCATACTCTATTTTTACATAGGGAGATAAGGTCTATTTTTGTGGAATATGGGGTGAATTGTGGAAATCAGAAAGATCCTAAACAATAATGTAGTTATAGCAATCAACAGCAGAAATGAAGAAATCATTCTTATGGGTCTGGGTATCGGATTTTCAAAGAAAACGGGTCAAGCTGTTGAAGTAGATAAAATTGAAAAAGTATTTGGCTTAAAAGTGACTTCGGATATTCAGAGCTTTTCTGAAATATTAAATGAGATTCCAAGTAAAATTATTGAGTTGTCAATGTTAACCTTGGCTGAGGTTAAGACGAAGTTTGACAAAGAAATCTCAGATACAACTCTTGTTGCTTTTGCCGATCATCTTCATGCGGCCCTTTTAAGGACAGAAGAAAATATCTCAGTTAAAAATTTTCTGCTCTGGGATATAAAGCGTTTTTTCCCAGAAGAGTTCAAAATATGTCTAAAAGCATTGAAAAAAGTAAAAGAGCAGTACAATGTTGAACTGCCCGAGGACGAAGCAGGTTTCTTGACAATGCATATCGTCAATGGTACTTTGGGCGCTGGACATGAGTATGCGATGCAGCTGACCAAACTTATGGAAGAAATACTGACGACTTTGAAGTACACGCTGAAAATAACTTTTGATGAGCAAGATATCTACTTCCAGCGCTTTATTACCCACTTAAAGTTCTTTACTGAGAGGATTTTATCTGGAAGTGTCCGAGTGGAAGAAAATGATAAGGAACTTTTCGCCCTTATTATGCGTAAGTATCCCAGTGCTTTTCTAGGTACACGAAAGGTTTCTGAGTTTTTAAAGAAAACACGAGATTACGAAGTATCAGAAAGCGAACAGATTTATATGACCGTGCATCTTGCACGAATATTGGAGAAAGTCCAATAATCTTAACTTTGGTAACAAATGGATCGTGACATTAAGTTGGCGAAACCTCTAAAAAATATATTATTTGGAGGTTTGTGATGGGCAAATATGAAGCTCTTGCAAAAGACATTGTAGCAAATGTGGGAGGGAAAGAAAATATTCTCTCACTAACAAACTGTATTACGCGACTGCGTTTTAAGCTAAAGGATGAAACACTCGCAAATACAGACGTATTGAAGAAGACAGATGGCATTGTGACAGTGATGCAAGCAGGTGGTCAATATCAAGTTGTTATTGGCAACCATGTGCCAGATGTTAGAGCCGATGTGGATGGAGTTATTGGAAAGCTGGAACAGAACTCTTCACAGACAAAGAGCAAAGTCACTCTTTTTGATCAATTTGTTGAAATGATTTCTGGGATTTTCCAACCAATTCTCGCTCCTTTAGCTGCAGCTGGTATGATCAAGGGACTTAATGCAATTCTGTCCTTTGCACTTGGTGCAAGTTTCCAGGCATCTTCGACTTATGCCTTGCTTAACTCAATGGGAGATGGCTTGTTTTTATTCTTGCCTATCTTTATTGGTTATACGGCTATGAAAAAGTTCAATGGTTCACCTTTTGTGGGAATGATGATAGCCGCAGCTTTGGTTTATCCCGGTTTTGTAGATGGTGCAATTACGAAAACATTCGCTGAAAGTGGTGGCTTGAATTTCTTTGGCATCCCCTTCTCAGTTCCCCCTGCAGGTTATGGGTCATCAGTAATGCCGATCATTGCGATTACAGCTTTTGCTGCTTTTCTTGAAAAGCAACTAAAAAAAGTTATCCCGGATGTGGTGAAACTTTTCTTAACGCCATTTTTTACGGCTTTAATATCAATTCCGCTAGGCTTTCTCATCATTGGACCCGTAATGAATATCGCTTCTGATGGCTTAGGAAAAGGACTTATTGCTCTTCAAGGCTTTAGTCCAATAATATTCGGACTCGTATTAGGTTTTTCATGGCAAGTTTTGGTTATGTTTGGCTTACACTGGGCGATTGTACCTTTTGCAATCATCTCTCTCGCACAAGGGGAACCGACTTCATTATTGATAGCAGCAAGCTGTGCTTCCTTTGCACAAACAGGTGCTGTGGGAGCAGCCATGCTGAAAACTAAAGACAAACGTTTGAGAGAATTAGCCATTCCAGCTTTCATTTCAGGATGGTTTGGGGTTACAGAACCTGCTATTTATGGTATAACCCTTCCTAAAAAACGTCCATTTTGGGCTTCATGTGCAGTGAGCGGTATACTCGGGGCAGTCGCGATGGCGATGGGTATCCAAGGTTACACTATGGGTGGACTTGGTGTATTTAGTTTTACTACGAATATCAGTCTAGAAGGTGATATTTCTGGTGCTGTTAAGATGATGATTTTGGCAGCAATTGGTGTTGTTGCCGGATTCGTGCTCACATGGATGCTTGGATTTGAAGATGAAGTTCCTGAAAAAACAGAAAAATCAACTCATGACTTAAACGCTACTGTCTCAAAAAGAGCTAATGAAGAACATATTAGTACACCTTTAGAAGGAAAAGTCCTTCCACTTGCAGAAGCAAAAGATCCAGCCTTTGCTGCGGGAGTAATGGGGAAAGGTGTAGTGATTGAGCCAACTGTAGGGGAAGTGTATGCACCCTTCGATGGCAAAGTAATGACTGTTTTCCCAACTAAACATGCTATAGGTTTAATATCGGATCAAGGGACAGAAGTCCTTATCCATGTAGGTATTGATACTGTGCAGTTAGAGGGAGAAAACTTCGAAGCCTTTATTACACAAGGGCAAAATATCAAAAAAGGTGACTTACTTCTTAAATTTGATATCGCCGCAATTGAAGAAGCAGGCTATAGCACCCAGGTACCAATTATTGTGACAAATACAAGCGACTTTATTGATATCGTTCCTACAGAAAAAGTCTTTCTTCATAAAGGTGAGGAACTACTCACAGGTCTTGTCGAAAATGTCAGTAATTTGACAGTTCAGCCAATATAAGTAGAGGAGAGAAAAATGAGCTTTAAAAAAGACTTTTTATGGGGTGGTGCAATCGCTGCTAATCAAGCGGAAGGTGCTTATAATGTCGGAGGAAAAGGGCTGTCTGTTGCAGATATGAAAACTGTGGGAGGACGCACCAAAGAACGACTTTTTACACCAACTCTTGAAGAAAATACCTATTATCCTTCACATCGTGCTATTGATTTTTATCATCATTATAAAGAAGATATTGCTTTGTTTGCGGAAATGGGATTCAAAGTATTCAGACTAAGTATTAACTGGTCACGTATTTTTCCACAGGGAGATGAAAAAGAACCAAATGAAGAAGGTTTGCTCTTTTATGACAAAGTCTTTGATGAATGTATCAAACATGGCATTGAGCCTTTAGTCACGCTCAGTCACTTCGAAATTCCATTAGGGTTAATGGAGAAATATGATGGATTTTTAAGTAGAGAGACAATCGATTTCTATGTGAATTATGCCACAACTTGTTTTGAACGATATAAAGATAAGGTCAAATATTGGATTACCTTCAATGAGTTAAATTTTGGCACAATGCCCCACGGGGAACTTACTGTTCTAGGGCTTCATCCGCATGGTTCGTTTCCTCTCAATGCTATACCTGAAGATGAGACAAAGAGATTTCAGGCTTTACATCATACTTTTCTGGCAAGTGCAAAGGCAGTGATTGAAGGTCACAAGATTAACCCGGAATTTCAGATTGGTTGTATGATTGCCCACTTGACAATGTATCCTTTATCACCCAATCCTGCAGACATCCTTCAAACGAAAGAATATGATTTACTTGTGAATAAGTTTGTGGGTGATGTACAGGTCAAAGGCAAATATCCCCCATTAATAAAAACATATCTGAAGAATAAAAAGATTGAAATTAAAAAAGAAACTGGGGATGCTGAGCTGTTGCAAGAAGGAACAGTGGATATGTATACATTCAGCTATTATATGACGCTTTGTGTGACCACACAAGAAGGGGCAGAACCTTCTATGGGAAATCTCATGGGGGGAGCCGCAAATCCTTATTTAGAAGCCAGCGAGTATGGTTGGCAGATTGATCCTATTGGCCTTGAATATACTTTGACTGATTTGTATGATCGATATGAAGTTCCTTTGTTTGTAGTTGAAAATGGCTTAGGAATGGAAGATAAAGTGGAAGAAGATGGCACGATTAATGATGATTATCGCATCGAATACTTTGAGCAACATATAAAAGCTATGAATCGTGCGGTTGAGTCAGGTGTCGACTTACTCGGTTATACACCTTGGGGCTGTATTGACTTAGTTTCTGCTGGAACTGGTGAGATGCGCAAGAGATATGGTTTTATTTATGTAGATATGGATAATGACGGAGAAGGAACACTGAAACGTTCAAAGAAAAAATCATTTGATTGGTATAAAGAAGTAATTCGTTCAAATGCAGAAAATATTTTAAAGGAGAAATAAAATGACTTTTAAGCAAGATTTTTTATGGGGTGGAGCAACTGCAGCAAATCAACTGGAAGGGGCTTACGATGTTGATGGCAAAGGCCTCTCAGTTGCTGATGCTATGCCAGGAGGCAAAGAGCGCCTCTCCATCTTAAATTCAGAATCTTTTGATTGGACAATCGATGAGGATAAGTTTGTTTATCCTAACCATAAAGGTATTGATCATTATCATCATTTCAAAGAAGATATCGCCTTATTTGCAGAGATGGGTTTTAAAGCTTACCGTTTTTCGGTAGCATGGTCGCGTATATTTCCTAAAGGAGATGAACTAACGCCTAATGAAGCAGGGTTACAATTTTATGATCAGTTGATTGATGAGTGCTTAAAATATGATATTGAACCTGTTCTGACAATTTCTCACTATGAAATGCCGTTGCATCTTGCAAAAGAATACGGAGGCTGGAAAAATCGAGACTTGATTGAGTTTTATGTCCGCTATGCCAAAGTGTTATTGGAACGTTATCAAGACAAAGTAAAATACTGGATGACCTTTAACGAAATCAACTCCGCAACCTTCTTTGCTGCACTCAGTCAAGGCCTAGTTCCCTCAAACGGCGGAAATGATAAGAAAAATATCTTTCAAGCATGGCACAACCAATTCGTTGCTAGTGCCCAAGCAGTTGAATTTGGCCATTCCTTAAACAAAGACTTACAGATTGGATGTATGAGCATTTACTCTACAACCTATGCTTTTGATGCGAATCCTATAAATCAAATGGCAGCGCAACAAAGTATTCAAGAATTCAACTATTTTTGTAATGATGTCCAAGTACGTGGCGAATATCCAGCTTTCACCAAACGTCTTCATAAAAAATATAATGTAAATGAAGAAGATTTACTCATTACAAAAGAAGATTTGGAAGTGTTGAAGAGAGGCACGGTTGACTATATCGGTTTTAGTTACTATATGTCATCAGTAGAATCCCAAACAAAAGAAGGAGTGGAAGCAAGTGGTAATATGGTCCTTGGCGGTGTGAAAAATCCATTCCTTGAAGAAAGCGAATGGGGTTGGGCTGTAGATCCAGATGGTTTACGTTATGCTTTAAATGATTTGTATGGACGTTATCAGATTCCACTCTTTATAGTAGAAAATGGACTAGGTGCCATTGATAAAGTTGAAGCTGACGGAAGCATTCAGGATGATTATCGTATTGACTACTTACGCAGACACATTTCTGCTATGGAAGAAGCAGTGGAAGATGGCGTGGATCTTATGGGCTATACGCCTTGGGGGTGTATTGACCTTGTATCTGCATCAACAGGGGAGATGAGCAAACGCTATGGTTTTATCTATGTTGACTTAGATGATGCCACACAAGGTACAGGAAAGCGCTCAAAGAAAAAATCTTTTGACTGGTATAAAAAAGTTATTGCTTCAAACGGACAGATTTTATAAACCAAAAAACCACTAGAATATAGTGGTTTTTTATTAAACTTTCTCTCCTGGACGACAGTGATGATACTTAAAGTCTTTTCATTGACGTCATTCCAGGTATAGAAAAATTTTAGTATCTTAAAAAATTGATTTTTATTTTGATAATACTATTGACACATCTCGGGGGCTATTGCTGTATTTAGAAGTAAATTTAGTCTGCTAAAAAATCACAGACTATTCGGCTAAAATTATTAGGACGAAAATAAAAGCTAAGATGACTTCCTAATGGAATAATGAGTAGCTGGCTATTAGGGATGTTATTTGCAATATCTTGGGCGTGAGCTGTTTTTACCACATCAAATTGACCATTTACTACAAGTGTGGGTACTGTGATGGCACGGAGTTCCTTAATATCTTGCAGAACATCTTCTAAAAGAAGTTTTAGGGCTGGAGAATTTTTATGAGTGATACTAGAAAAAAGGTTGAGAAGTTTTACTGTTAGACGTACTAAGGAGTAGAGCCCACTATAATTAGAGTTCCCTGCATTGAGAATTAATCTATGCACCCGTGCAGGGTAACGACTAGCGAGAAGCATGGCAATATTTGCTCCATCGCTAAAACCCAGAAGATTAACCTTCTGGAGTTTTTCAGCTGCCATAACCTCTAAGACATCTTGAGTTAAGCGGCTAAAGCTCAGTTTTTTTCCTTTAAAGGTACTTTTGCCATGTCCACGTGTGTCAATAGCAAAGCAAGTATAGTGTAGTTTGAGTCTTTTAATGAGTCTCTTAAAAATATTGCGGGTCTGTGAATTACCATGCAGAAGAAGAAGAGCAGGCCCTTGCCCTTCTACAGTATAGTAAATCTTCACCTTGTCACTTGTAATAACATATTTTTCCATGTTTTTGTCCTTGATGTTAGTATAGCAAATTAAGCCTAAAAAGGGGATATATAAAAAATAAACAATGAATGTAAAATAATGACTTATATTGGTTGAGCAAACTACTTATTTTTGTTAGAATGAAGGGAAGAAATGGTTTATTAAAAAAAGATAATAAAAAAATATGGTTTTTCTATAATTTCGAGGAGAGAAAATTGTCTATGTCTAAAGTTAAATATAAACATATGAAGAAAAAAGAGCATAAAGCTTTTCCAAAAATTACTTTGAGCGCAGCAGCCGTTTTGGGTGTTACGGCTTTTGGTGCTACAGCTCATGCCGATAGTCAGCTAGCAGTTAGTGTGGAAAACCAAACAACACCAAGCACAGAAACTAATACAAATGAAGTAATAAATGTAGATTATGCTACTGGAGAACAGCTAGAAAATAATACGAATTCGGGTGAATCACTCAATACAGGTGAAGACGGAAGTGTTAGTACACCTGTTGATCCAGAAACACCAGTAGACCCAGAAACACCAGTTGATCCAGAAACACCAGTAGACCCAGAAACACCAGTTGATCCAGAAAAACCAGTAGACCCAGAAAAGCCGGTAGATCCAGAAACACCAGTAGACCCAGAAAAGCCGGTAGATCCAGAAAAACCAGTAGACCCAGAAAAACCGGTAAATCCAGAAAAACCTGAAAAACCAAAGCCAGAAAAACCAAAACCTTCAACACCAAAACCGCCAAAGCCAACTTCACCATCGAAACCAACAACCCCGAGCACTCCCGCACCTTCAACACCTAATTATAATAATTCAGCACCTGTTTATACCGCTCCAAGTTATACCGTACAAGATGCAGTAACAACTTATAAACAGGCCAATACAGATGGAAACTTGAAGTTTAATAAAACTAAAATTGCTGTACCACCTTTGACTAAAATCAATAATAAAACACTTGAAGATTTTATCAAGAGTATTGCACCACGTATTTCACAGCTGGCAGGTCAAAATAATCTCTACGCTTCTTTGATTATTGCTCAGGCTATTTTGGAATCTGGTTATGGACATAGTAACGTTGCTTCTATCTATCATAACTTGTTTAATATTATTGGAGCCTTCAATGGCCAATCAGTAACAATTTCTTCAGGAACTTATCGTGCATATGATACCTATGATCAGTCTCTCGTGGATTATGTCAATCTTATGCTGCATGGTACTACATGGAACAGTAAAATTTATGCTGGAAGTTGGAAGGTGAACAGCGACAATGTGGAAGATGCCGCACGTTCTCTACAAGGTATCTTTGCGACAGATCCCGAATATGCAGCAAAATTGATTCAAATTATTAAAGAATACAATTTAACACAATATGATGATATCGATAATTTGTCAGAAGAGTTTAAAAATCTTGCTGCCCCTGCGAGTCCAGTATTAGAAGCTATGCCAAGCGACTTGAAATTCCCTAAATATAACGGTAAACAATATCCAGGAGCTGCAAGCTATGCTTGGGGAAACTGTACACAGTATGTGTATAACCGTATTCTTCAATTAGGTGGAAAAATTGGACAATATATGGGTAATGGAGGCGTTTGGGGCTCAAATGCAGCCGCTCAAGGCTATTACACAACAACTATTCCACAGCTTGGCTATGCAGTAAGTTTCCCACCAGGTGTAGCGGGTGCCTCTGCAGAATACGGCCACGTTGCCTTTGTGGAGAAAGTAAACAAAGATGGTTCTATCCTCGTATCAGAAATGAATGTGAAGGGATTGAATGTTGTGGATTACCGTACAATCTCAGCAAGTGATGCAAGCTTATCCACATATATTCAACCTAAAAAGTAAAAAACTGTTTCGAAAGAATCAGTTTTTTTCTTAACTAAAAAAATAATAAAAAAAAATCAGTCCAAAGACTGATATTATCCACAGCAAAATATGAGATAATCTAAACATAGAGGTTGACATATACCTCAGTTCTATAACAGGAGGAACAAAAAAATGAATAAAAAAGATAGAATTATGGACTTGATGCGCCGAGGGATTATTTCGGAGGATGAAGCATTAGAATTGCTTGATAAATCCAATCCCATGGCTGAAGAAGGCCAAGCTGAAAACAAAGAAAAATTTAATTACACAGATACAGAAGGATTTGTCAATCATGATGTTGACTTTGTAGATTCATTCAAGGGTATCATGGATCAACTCGTATCCAAAGGAAAAGTCGTTTTCAAAGATGCTTCCAAAGCAATTGATGATAATATTGATTTTTCTAAAGGATTTCCTAAAGTAAAATCGACAACTAAAACTGTGGAAAAAGATATCAATGAAGAATTTAATTCAATCAACTTAGATATTAAAGCGGGTAAAATTGCCGTTTATCCTGGTGAAAATGCTCACGTTAAAGCAGAGTATAGAATCTATGGAGCAGTAGATCAAGAAAAGATTGAGGAATATCTTTCTGAAAAAACTAAACTTGAAGTTACAGATGGGATTTTAGAAATTTCTACATCAGACAGTCTACGTACTTCAGTAAATCTTGAGCTTTACTTACCTGAAAAAGTTTATGAAACCTTTGATTTTAAGTTTGCACATGGGGATATTAAAGTCGAAAAAATTTCTGTGGATAACTTGAAGATTGACCAAGTCAATGGCGAAGTTGAATTAACCGAAACAAAAAATAAAGATATTGATGTTTCCATTAAAAATGGTGAAATTAAGATTTTAGATGGCTTAACAAGTGGCCTTAAACTTACATCTGTGAATGGGAATATTAGAGTAACCTCTGCTTTTGAAGATGGTGAGGTGAACTTGGTCAATGGTAATATTCTATTGACTCAAACTCAAGATACAGCACGTAAATTAATGGTTAAAAATGTCAACGGAGATGTGAAACTCTCTGTGCCAGAATATCTTGGCTTAGTTGGACATGTCCGTACAGTTTTCGGAGGCTATAAAACACGTTTGAACTTGGATAATCCATTTGAGGCTAGCCGCAATGGTGCTGCAGTAGTCCGTACTGGTCCCGATACATTAACATTTGAACTTGAAACAAAATCTGGTACTATCTGGCTTAAAGATGTCGATTAAGTAACTCGCGTCCTAGACTTTAGAGAGGAAAGAATATGGCTCAAAAACAATTAACAAAATCATCAAGCAACCGTATGCTGACGGGAACCATTGCTGGTGTAGGTGAGTATTTTGGCTTAAGCCGTGATATAATTACCTTATTGCGCATTTTGTATGTGCTGTTGGCTTTTGGAAGTCTGGGGACGCTTGTACTTGTGTATATCGTTGCTAGCTTCTTGATTCCTAGCCCATAAGAATATGAAGGACAACTTCTAGAAAGGAAAGAAAATGTCTCAAAAACAATTAACAAAATCAGCGAACAATCGTATGTTGACGGGAACCATTGCGGGTATCTGTGAATACTTTGGTTGGAGCCGTGATATCATCACCTTTGTGCGTATCTTATACGTGCTCTTAGCTTTCGGAAGTTGGGGAAGTCTTATTCCTGTCTACTTCATAGCCAGCTGGATTATCCCCAGTCCAAATGGCAATACAGGAGGGCAAAATCCTCGTCGAGAAAACGAAGGCAACTGGTCCAGTTATGCGGATCGTTGGCAAGGCAAATCTTCTTCAAGCCCATCTGGTCGTAAGATGAAAGAAGCAGAGCCAATTGAAGATGATAAAAAAGATGATTGGTCAGACTTTTAAAAAACAATAATTCCGAATTTCCTAAAACTCCTAAATAATATAAATAATAAATGAAAAAATAAAAATGGACGTCCATCACGTCCATTTTTTTAGTGATATTTCTCCACTTGATAAGATTTTTTTTTGACCATCTTCTAATTGAATAATAAGTTGCCCGTCTTGTGTCAAATCTTCTGCTAAACCTTTATATTGAATTTTATTTTCTTCGAATTCAACTGTTTTTCCAAGAACGAGAGAATGGGATTTGTAGATGTCAAAAAAATCTCGATCAGACAGTCTCTGAAATTCTGACCAGATTTCTGCAACCAGCTCAGAGCGTGTCAGAGCAGGCTGCTCTGTAAATAAAGAGCCGGCTTTATCCGCAAGAGATTCAGGAAATGCTTCAATATGAAAATTAATCCCGATGCCTAAGGCGACTTGCATACTTCTATCAGGTTGAAGCTGTGCTTCGGCTAAGATCCCGACAATCTTTTTATTGTTCAGATAGATATCATTGACCCACTTAATCAACGGTTTTTTATCGGTTAAGTTTTCGATGGCTGAAACTACTGCGGCCGCTGCTAATAATGTATAATTTGGTAATTCTTCGAGAGATACTAAAGGCTTTAAGAGGAGTGTCATATAAATTCCTCCCTCAGGACTTGCAAAATATTCTCGTCCGAAACGACCATAGATACCTGTCTGCTTCTCAGACATATATAAGGTATTTGCTTGGCCATCAGCTTTTGCATCAAGTTGAGTCGAAACAGATTGTTCAAGAATTTTTACATCTTGAAGCCACGGATTAGCGCTTAAAATAATTTTTTTATCTAGAGGTTTGTTCATTTAGGCAAAGTATATCAAAAAATATCATTTTGTGCTAAAATAAAGAAGTTACAATTTCCGATGGCGGGAGAAACTCTCCGGTGAGCAATCACCACCATTAAGCCTGTAACCGAAAAATACTCAAGAAGTAGGGGAAATAAAGAATGTTAGAAAAACGTCTATTCACATCAGAATCAGTCTCAGAGGGACATCCAGATAAGGTTGCGGATCAAATTTCAGATGCAATCCTTGATGCCATTGTGGCTCAAGATCCAGATGCTCACGTAGCTTGTGAAACAGTAGTTTACACGGGAACGGTAAATATATTTGGTGAAATATCAACTTCCGCTTATGTTGATATTGCGGGAGTGGTTCGCGAGACAATTAAAAATATTGGTTATACAGATAGTGAGAACGGCTTTGACTATAAATCAGTTGGTGTGCATGTATCACTTGTTGAACAATCGCCAGATATTGCTCAAGGTGTAAACGAGGCCGAAGAAGTTCGTGGTAAAGATGGGGAAATCATTGACCCACTTGATCTTATCGGTGCTGGTGACCAAGGGATGATGTTTGGTTATGCTACAAACGAAACAGAAGAATATATGCCACTTGCGATTTCACTTAGTCACAAGTTAGTGAAAAAATTGGCAGATTTGCGTAAATCAGGAGAAATATCTTACTTACGCCCAGATGCTAAGTCACAAGTTACGGTTGAATATGATGAAGCAGGTCAAGCCAAACGCGTGGACACTGTTGTTATTTCAACACAACATGCAGCCGATGCGACAAATGAAGAAATTCATCAAGACGTCATCGAAAAAGTTATCAAAGAAGTTATTCCAGCACATCTTCTTGATGAAGAAACAAAATACTTCATCAATCCAACAGGACGCTTTGTCATTGGAGGACCTCAAGGAGATTCTGGTTTAACCGGTCGTAAAATTATTGTTGATACCTATGGAGGTTATGCACCTCATGGTGGTGGCGCCTTTTCAGGGAAAGATGCAACAAAGGTTGACCGTTCAGCTTCTTATGCAGCCCGCTATGTTGCTAAAAACATTGTGGCTGCAGGACTAGCAGATAAAGCTCAAGTCCAATTATCATATGCAATTGGTGTTGCTACACCAACTTCGGTTAATATTGAAACTTTTGGTACAGGTAAAGTTTCGGATGATGCTCTGCTCGTAGCTATTCGTGAAAACTTTGACTTACGTCCAGCGGGAATCATCAAAATGCTTGATCTACTGCGTCCAATCTATGGAAAAACAGCAGCGTATGGTCATTTTGGGCGTACTGATATTGATCTCCCATGGGAACACCTTGATAAAGTTGATGCACTTAAAAAATTACTTTAATTATAAAAAGACTGTGTGTTATCACACGGTTTTTTTATACTTTTAAAATCTATTTGTTAAAAACTTGAAAGCGGTAAAATACTTAATTGAAACATATCCCAAAAAATGGTAAAATATAAGGAGTGTTTCTTTGGAAACGCATATGAACTATAATCAAGCTATCTGCCCTATTGAACCGCGATAGAGTAGGTATGAATAAAAGGAGACAAATGAGCGTTATAACAATCGTTCTGCTTGTCTTATTGATTGTATTGGTTATTGCCTTTATTTTTTATGCTCAAAATATTAAGAAAAACAAGCAAGATGCTGAAAGTCTTTTTATGCAAGCAGAGAGCAAGGCAAATGAGATAACGGCAAATGCACAGCGTGATGCTGCACTTGTAAGAAAAGAAGCAGAAATCCTTAGAGATGAAGCAGAAACTTTCAAGAAAGAAGCGCGCTTTAATCTTCGTGAGGAAGAGCAAAAACAACGTCGTGAAATCGAAGATGAATTTAAGCAAGATCGTAAGGAGTTAAGAGAAACTGAACAACGCCTAAAACAACGTGAAGAAGTTCTAGATCGTAAGGATGATAAACTTACAAATAAAGAACGTAGCTTAGACTCTAAAGAGGAAGCGCTCTCTAAAAAAACTGATACACTCAATAAGCGTGAGCAAGAGATTTTAGAAATTGAAGAAAAGAAACAAGAAGAGTTGGAACGCATCGCTGCTTTGACCAAGGAAGAAGCAAAAGAAATTATTTTGACTGAAACGCGTGATGGTTTAACTAAAGAAATGGCACAGCTTATACGTTCCAGCGAAGAAAAAGCCCATGCGGAAGCTGATAAACGTGCTAAGAATATTGTTTCACTTGCTATCCAACGTGTCTCTAGTGATTCGGTGGCTGAACAAACCGTCTCAGTAGTAACATTACCAGATGATGGGATGAAGGGACGTATTATTGGTCGCGAAGGCCGTAATATTCGTACATTTGAAGCTTTAACTGGTATTGATGTTATTATTGATGATACCCCAGAAGCAGTTGTACTTTCTGGCTTTGATCCTATTAGACGAGAAATTGCCCGGATGACCTTGGAACAATTGGTACAAGATGGTCGTATTCATCCCGCTCGTATTGAAGAACTAGTTGAGAAGAATCGCAAAGCACTTGATCATAAGATGCGTGAATACGGGGAACAAGCTGCTTTTGAAGTTGGTGCTCATAACTTACATCCAGATTTGATGAAAATTATGGGACGCCTACATTTCCGTACTTCTTATGGACAAAATGTACTTGATCATTCGGTTGAAGTTGCGAATGTTGCAGGAAATCTGGCTGGTGAGATGGGTGAAAA
Source organism: Lactococcus garvieae (assembly GCF_016027715.1). Classification (NCBI taxonomy): domain Bacteria; kingdom Bacillati; phylum Bacillota; class Bacilli; order Lactobacillales; family Streptococcaceae; genus Lactococcus; species Lactococcus garvieae. The sequence continues at coordinate 1,416,978 of NZ_CP065691.1, read as the reverse complement.
CGTTACCCTAGCTAAGCGTGCAGGTTTCTTACATGATATTGGTAAAGCTTTAGACCATGAAGTGGAAGGAAGTCACGTCGAGATTGGGACAGAACTTGCACGTAAGTACAAGGAAAATCCAATTGTTATTAATACGATTGCCAGTCACCATGGCGACACCGAGCCTAATAGCAATATTGCAACCTTGGTTGCGGCTGCTGATGCGCTTAGCGCGGCACGTCCAGGCGCTCGTCGTGAGTCGATTGAAAATTATATTAAACGCCTCCGTGATTTAGAAAATATTTCAACGAGCTTTGAAGGTGTCGAAAGTGCTTTTGCTTTACAAGCGGGGCGCGAAGTTCGTGTTATGGTTAAACCAGAAAAGCTTACTGATGACGAAATCATTATCTTGGCAAGAGATGTGAAAAATCGTATTGAAGACGAAATGGATTATCCAGGAAATATCAAAGTTACTGTTATTCGTGAAACACGGGCCATTGATTATGCCAAATAAGAAAACACTCATTGAGTGTTTTTTATTTCGTAAATTTAAAAACCTTATGTTACAATTAAGTTAATTAAAATTACCTTTTGTTACGTAGAGTGGATATAGCTTAGAGACTTTGCTAGAATAGATTGTAAACAATAAGTGAGGTTAAAGAGATGCCCGAACGTGGTTTATTAATTGTTTTTTCTGGTCCTTCGGGAGTTGGAAAAGGAACTGTCCGTGCGAAAATTTTTGAAAATGAAAATAATTTTGATTATTCCGTATCAATGACAACTCGTGCGCAACGCCCTGGTGAAGTTGATGGAAAAGATTATTATTTCCGGACACGTGAAGAATTTGAAGAAATGATCCGCAAAGGTGAGATGCTAGAGTATGCTGAATATGTTGGTAATTATTATGGCACACCCTTGACTTATGTCAATCAAACTTTAGATGAAGGCAAGGATGTTTTTCTTGAAATTGAAGTACAAGGTGCGCTTCAAGTGAAGGAAAAAGTACCAGATGGTGTATTTGTGTTCTTGACGCCACCAGATTTGGAAGAATTACGTGGACGTCTTGTGGGACGAGGAACAGATAGTGCTGAAGTTATTAATAACCGCATGAAGAAAGCGAAAGAAGAAATTCGTTTGATGAGTGAATACGATTATGCTGTAGTTAATGATAAAGTTGAACTTGCTGCTGAACGTGTTATTAAGATTATTGAAGCTGAACATTATCGTGTGGACCGTGTGTTGGAACGTTATGCACACATGATTGAAAAATTGGATTAAGAAGAGAAAAGAGGAAACTGATATGATGTTAGAACCTTCAATTGACAAACTGCTACAACATGTAGATTCAAAATATTCGCTCGTTGTTTTGGAAGCTAAACGCGCGCATGAGTTGCGTGATGGGGAACGTCCTACAATGGAATTCAAAGCTGTTAAACGTACGTTGCAAGCTTTAGAAGAAATTGCTGAGGGCAAAGTTACCATTCACCCTTCTCCCGATGCAAAACGTGAAACTTTGAAAGAGAAGCGTGAATTAGAACGCCTCCAACAAAAAATGGCTGAAAAACTTATCCGTGAACAAATCGCTAAAGAAGAAGCCGAAGAAGAAGCGAAACAAAAAGGTAATCGTGCCGCTAAAGCTGCAGCTGCTTCAGCTGAATAAGCAGAAAAAAGCTTTCAAAAGTTTAAAGACAAACTTTTGAGGCTTTTTGTTTTTCAAATAATCCAAAGTCCACTATAGAAGATATCTTTTTGTTATAATTTATATAGTGAATTCAAGTGTGAAAAAGAAAAGCAGGGGAGAAAAATGATAAAAAAAACAGCTAAAGTTATTGTAGATATTCCTCTGATGCAGACAGATAAACCTTTTTCTTATGCCATTCCTTCGGAGTTGGAGAGCATGATAGAGATAGGCATGCGTGTCCACATCCCCTTTGGCAAAGGAAATCGTCTGGTTCAAGGTATCGTTATTGACTTTTCGGAAGAGGAAGATGTAGAACTTAAAGAAGTTGCGGAACTCCTTGACTTAGAACCTGTTTTGACCGAAGAACAGCTTACTCTAGCGGATGAAATGCGCCATACTGTTTTTTCGTACAAAATTTCTTGCCTAAAAGCTATGTTGCCTAACTTACTCAATTCGAGTTACGACAAAATATTGACAGCACAAGATGGGCGCCAAACAAAATGGAGCACGCTTAGTGATACTCAAAGGTTAGAAGCTTTGAAAGAAGTCAAAGCAGGGAAAGTGGAAGTAAGTTATTCTGCGAAATCTAAAGAAAATAAGAAGACGGAAAAATATTTGGTGGCAAGCTCTAAATTAGCCAGTTTCGAGATAGGAAAGGCCGCCAAAAAACGGGCTGAATTAAAAAAATATCTTTTGGAGCAAGAAGATAAAGTACGACAAAAAGATCTTCCGTTTTCATCAGCAATTATTAAATATTTTGTGGATAATGGTTTGGTAGAGGTAACTGAACAGGAGATTTCTCGGACAGCTTCCGTATTTCAAGCCGTAGAGCCTGACTCTGCAAAGCTTTTAAATGAAGAGCAGCAAGTAGCTTTTGATACTATTATGGCCTCCTCTGATAAACCCTTTTTACTTGAAGGTATTACGGGTTCTGGAAAAACGGAAGTCTATTTACAAGTTATTCAGGAAGTTTTAAATGATGGAAAGACAGCAATTATGCTGGTTCCAGAGATTTCCCTTACCCCGCAAATGTCCAATCGGTTTATTGCTCGCTTTGGGGAAAAAGTTGCCATTATGCATTCAGGTTTGTCTGATGGAGAAAAATATGACGAATGGCGTAAAATCAAGGAAGGACGCGCACAGGTTGTTGTTGGTGCTCGTTCTGCAATTTTTGTGCCCTTAGAAAATATTGGTGTCATCATTATTGATGAAGAGCATGAAACGAGTTATAAACAGGATTCGAGTCCACGCTACCATGCTCGAGATATAGCATTGTTACGCGCAAAGTATCATCAAGCACGTGTGGTACTGGGGTCAGCAACGCCGAGTTTAGAAAGTCGTGCGCGTGCACAGCGGGATGTCTATCATCTGTTGAGACTTACCCAACGAGCAAATGAGGAAGCTTTTTTACCACAAGTGCAGATTGTGGATATGCGTAGTAATCTGAGTGATAAATCAGCCAATTTTTCTGAACTGCTTTTGGAAAAAATACAAGAAAAAGTTGATCGAAAAGAGCAGGTTATTCTGATGCTTAATCGCCGCGGGTATAGTTCTTTTGTCATGTGTCGAGACTGTGGTTTTGTCGTGGAGTGTCCTAACTGCGATATTTCTTTGACTTTGCACATGGATACGAAAACTTTAAATTGTCATTATTGTGGACATCAAGAGGCCATTCCTCATGCTTGTCCTAACTGTCAAAGCCGGAAGATTCGTTATTATGGTTCCGGCACTCAAAAAGTCCAAGAAGAATTAGAAAAATTACTTCCTCATATTCGTATTTTACGAATGGATGTTGATACGACGAAGACCAAAAATGCACATGAAAAGATTTTAAACAAATTTGGTGCACATGAAGCGGATATACTACTCGGCACACAGATGATAGCTAAAGGTTTGGATTTCCCAAATGTAACGCTAGTGGGTGTCATTAATGCAGATACAGGCTTAAATCTTCCCGACTTTCGTGCGAGTGAGCGAAGTTTTCAACTTTTGATGCAAGTTGCAGGCCGTGCAGGTCGTGCAAATAAAAAAGGTGAAGTCCTAATCCAAACTTTTAACCCTGGTCATTATGCGGTTAAGTTAGTGGCTGATCAGGATTATGAAACCTTTTATCGTCAAGAGATGTATTATCGTCAGCAACTTTCTTATCCTCCTTATTATTTTACTGTTCAGATTTTAGTCAGTCATAAAGATGAGGACATTGTGGCGAAAAAAGCCTATGAAATTGCGAGCTTGATTAAGGAAAAATTATCAGAGAAAGCTAAGATTTTAGGACCAACTCCTAAACCTATTGCACGTACACATAATCTTTATCATTATCAAATTCTTGTGAAGTATCGTTTTGAAGAACACTTAGAGAAGGTTTTAAACCAAGTTCTTGATTTAACACAAAAACGAGAGAATAAAGACGTAAGAGTCTTGATTGATAGTGAGCCTCAAAATTTTGTATAAAAATAGCAATCTGATTGCTATTTTTTTATCTCTTTAAAACCCACATCTTGAGGGGGAAATTAAGATTAAGAGACCTAATAGGGATAGGTTTTCATTGCTTACATTTTTCAAGCGAGCACTATATGTAGTGTTATGGTATAATAAAATATGTCTTGAGACACTATATGTAGTGTTTGTGTCTTAAGACCTTTTAAAGTGTGGTTATACATTTAAATGCAAATAATGGTTCATTTATTTAACAAGCAATGAGCCTTTTCGATATAAATATTCTAGTCTAAGGGATTAGATTAGCAGAAGTTAGGAAGGAAAAGATGGCAGTGTTAGTATTAGCTGGAACGATTGGAGCTGGCAAGAGTTCGCTCACTGAAATGTTAGCAGAAGAATTAGGAACCGAAGCTTTTTATGAGAGTGTAGACGATAATGAGGTTTTACCTTTATTTTATAAAGATCCTCAAAAATACGCCTTTTTATTACAAATCTACTTTTTGAATAAAAGATTTGATTCTATAAAACGAGCTCTCTCTCATAATAACAATGTATTGGACCGCTCTATCTATGAAGACAGTTTACTTTTTCATTTAAATGCTGATTTGGGACGTGCTACAGATATTGAAGTAGAAGTTTATGATTCATTATTAAGTAATATGCTTGAGGAAATTAATACGTTAACCTTTAAAAAGCGTCCAGACTTGTTAATCCATGTGAGTGTTTCTTTTGAAAAAATGTTGGAACGTATTCAAAAACGGGGACGAGAGTTTGAGCAGTTAGACTATGACAGTTCGCTTTATGCTTATTATCAAGAGTTGAATAAGAGATATGAAAAATGGTTTGAAGAGTTTGATATCTGTCCTAAAATCCAAATTGATGGTGATAAATATGATTTTGTAGAAGATGAGACAGCTAAAGTGTATGTTATTCAACAGATCAAAAATAAATTAGCAGAAATTGAGGGGGAAAAGAGCAAATGAATTTGACTGTTTTTTTATCTGCTCGTGATGGGAAAAGTCCTGCACATATACAACGTAGCAAGAAGCTAGGTGAAGAAATCACACGCTGTGGTCATACCTTGGTCTATGGAGGCTCTCAAGAAGGTTGTATGGGAGCTGTCTCCGAGGCTGTTTTAAGAAATAAGGGGCAAGTTATTGCTGTATATCCAGATGGTCTCTTGCCACTAGAGCCTCCAAGAGAAAATGCGACAGAGCTTTATTTAGCTAAAAATATGGATGAACGCAAACGTAAGTTAATTGACTTAGGAGAAGCCTTTATCATCTTACCTGGAGGTTTTGGTACGATGGAAGAAGTATTTCAACTTTTGACAGAAATGAGTATCGGACAAACAGAAATTCGTCCCGTTATTTTTATTGATAACGAATTTTATCTGCCTCTGTTTAACATGATTCAACTCCAAGCTCAAGAAGAAATGCTTTCAACAGAAGTTCTTGAAGCAGTTCATCTGGTAGAAACAACAGAACAAGCCATGCAATTATTAGGAGAATTAAATTATGAACAAGCCGTTTGAGCAAGCCGTAAAAGTTTATCTTGCAGCCCCCTTTTTTAGTGACAATCAGATTCAAAAAGTAGAACAATTAGAAGAAGCACTTTCTAAAAATGAAACAGTTGCATCTTACTTTAGCCCCATGCGTTGTCAACGTCCAGAAGGTCTGCCCGACGATGTAGAAGAGTTTACCCCAGTATGGGCCAAGGCGACAATGGAAAATGATGTTAAAGAGGTTGAAGCAGCGGATGTTATCGTAGCTATTCTGGATTATGATGGACAGGATACAGATTCTGGTACAGCTTGGGAACTTGGCTATGCCATAGCTAAAGGAATGCCTACTTATCTGGTCCGTTTTGAAGAAGAGGGCCCAGGAAATATTATGCTGACAGAGAGAAATACAGCCTTTTTTACAGATGCGGATCAAGTTGCGCAGTATGATTTCTTAACAGCACAACCGATTCCATATTCAGGTAAATATATATAATTCAAACCATTTATTAAGATATTTTTGACAAAAAGAGGATTATTTACCTCTTTTTTTTGCAGTAAAATAAGCAATAATTTAAAGGTGAAAATATCGGCCTAGAGTAGAGTTTAGATATTGCAGAATACCTTATAACAGAAGTAAAAATAGAACCGTAAGCTCCGCAAGTAAAATATAATTATTTTTGTGTGGTAGGATTAAGAAATAAGGCCTGAGAAAATGATATAATTAGTGACACATGTATATTATTTAATAGCTTGAAAAATTAAATCAGGAGGATAAAAATACAAGTCCTCTATTTTTCTTTGGCAACAGGAAGAGTGATTGTAGCTCTTTAGGAGGGCACAGGGGAGAAGTAGAAGGGACAATGTGTTAAAATGGACATTATGACAAAAACAAAAATAATTTTTATGGGGACTCCTCAGTTCTCACAAACGGTCTTGAAAGGTTTGATTTCTAGTCAAGAGTATGACATCTTAGCTGTTGTGACACAACCAGATCGCAAAGTAGGACGTAAGCAAGAATTACGGATGACACCCGTTAAAGAGCTAGCACTGGAGTCTGGTTTAAAAATTTTACAGCCGGAAAAATTATCAGGCTCTCCTGAGATGGAAGAACTAATAAACTTTGGCGCTCAAGGAGCAGGGATTGTGACAGCCGCCTTTGGACAATTTTTACCTGGTAAATTATTGGATGCTATGGCTTTTGCAGTAAACGTTCATGCTTCTTTACTGCCTAAGTATCGGGGTGGAGCTCCTATTCATTATGCTATTATGAATGGTGAAAAAGAAGCAGGAGTAACCATCATGGAAATGGTAAGAAAAATGGATGCTGGGGATATGGTTGCTAAAGATTCTATTCCTATCTTAGAAGAAGACAATGTTGGCACAATGTTTGAAAAATTAGCAGTTGTTGGACGCGATCTTCTTCTCGAAACTTTACCAAAATATGTTGCGGGTGAGATACAACCCCAAGCACAAGATGAAAGTCAAGCGACATTTTCTCCAAATATTAGCCCAGAAGAAGAAAGAATTGACTGGAACAAAACAAACCGCCAAATCTTTAATCAGATTCGCGGGATGAATCCCTTTCCTGTGGCTCATACGCTCTGGAATGAAGGTCGCTTTAAAATCTACGCGAGTCGCCCTGTAGAGACCGAAAAAAGTGGGCAACCCGGACAAATTATTGATAAAACAAAAAAATCTCTGCTGATAGCAACAGGCTCAGGAGCTTTGGAACTTCTTGAAGTTCAACCCGCAGGAAAACCAAAAATGGACATTGTTAGCTTCCTTAATGGTTTAGGACAGAAAGTAAATATAGGTGATCAATTTGGCAAATAATGCAAGACAAGTCGCACTCAATGTGCTCAATGATATTTTTGGAAATGATGCTTATGCCAACATTGCCTTGGATAGAACTTTACGTGAAGCGGAGCTTTCAGAATTAGATCGTAATTTTGTCACAGCACTAGTCTATGGCGTAGTTTCTAAAGAAAGACTGTTAGAGTGGTATTTGGAACCTTTCTTTAAGAAACAACCGAAACCATGGGCCAAAATGCTTTTGGTGATGACAATCTACCAAGTTCTTTTTATGGATAAAGTACCAACTTCGGCAGCAGTTGACGAGGCGGTAAAAATTGCAAAACGCAGGGATGGGCAACAAGCGGGTAATTTTGTTAATGCAGTATTGCGTAATTTTATGCGCTCAGAGCGAAGAAATGAAGAACCAAAAACGTGGGAAGTAAAATATTCCATGCCTAAACTTCTCTTGGACAAGATGGTTAAACAATTTGGTGGTAAACGAACAGGGGTCATTCTAGAAAGTTTGGAAAAACCAAGTAAAGCAAGTCTAAGAATAATTGATGCACAGGTGGATCTTCCAGGAACACAGCCTTCAGAACTTTCCCCCGTCGGACGTGTTGCAGACCACGGTAACTTTGCCCATACACAAGAGTTTATTGATGGGAAAATTACGATTCAAGATGAGACAAGTCAGTTAGTGGCTCCTCAACTTGAATTAACTGGAAATGAGCGTGTGCTAGATGCCTGTGCCGCACCTGGTGGTAAAACCACGCATATTGCTCAATATCTCGAAACTGGTCATGTGACAGCTTGTGACTTATATGATCATAAGTTGAAACTTATTGAAGATAATGCTGAGCGTCAAGGTGTTTGGGAAAAAATTACGACAGTAAAAGCAGATGCTACTCAGATTGCAGAACGGTTTGCTGATGAAGAAGACTTTGATCGTATACTCGTGGATGCCCCTTGTTCGGGTGTAGGCCTGATTCGTCGGAAACCAGATATACGGTATCGTAAAGAAAGTTCGGATTTTCTTGATTTGCAAGAACTTCAGTTGAAAATTTTGGATAGTGCTTCGAAAAAGCTGAAGAAAAATGGTATAATGGTTTACAGTACCTGCACAATTTTTGATGAGGAAAACTTTGAGGTTGTTAAGAAATTCCTTGAATCTCATCCAGAATTTGAACAGGTTGAAATCTCGCATGAAAAAGAAGATATCATCACAGAAGGTTGTATTTTTATCACACCAGAGATGTATCATACTGATGGTTTCTTTATTGCGAAGTTCAGAAAACTTTAATTCTTTATAACAAGGAGCAAAAGTGGAATATAGTATTTTATCAGATATTGGTATGAAACGTACTGCTAACCAGGACTTCGCTGGTACGTACGTAAACCGTGCAGGTTACCGTCTTTTTCTTTTGGCAGATGGTATGGGCGGTCATAAGGCAGGAAATGTCGCCAGTAAATTAACAGTGGAAGATTTGGGCAAACTTTGGTCGGAGTCATTTTTTGATGATGGCACACCAATCGCAACATTGGAAACTTGGTTGCGCAATCAAATTCGCAATGAAAGTGAAAATATTGCAGACCTAGGTAAACTTGATGAATATCAGGGTATGGGCACAACGCTTGAAGTTTTAGTTATGCAAGAAGGGCAAGTTATTTCAGCTCACGTTGGCGATAGCCGTACTTACTTGATACGCGATGGTGAATTACAAAAGATAACAACGGACCATTCTTTGGTACAGGAACTTGTAGATGCCGGTCAGATTACTGAAGAAGAAGCGGAAATTCATCCTAATAAAAATATCATTACACGTTCATTAGGACAGTCAGCTGAAGTTCAAGCAGATCTTCAAGCTGTGGAAGTCCAAGCAGGCGATTATCTTTTGATGAATTCTGATGGGCTGACAAATATGATTTCTTCAGAAGAAATTTTAGAAGTTGTCTATTCAGATGCTACTATAGCTGAGAAGACTGAGACATTGGTTGCTCTTGCTAATGAGGCTGGCGGACATGATAATATCACAGTAATTTTAGTAAAAATTGATGAACAGTCAGTGGCACTCAATGAAGATGGGGAGGTTGACTGATGATTCAAATCGGAAAAATCTTCGCAGATCGCTACAAAATTATCAAAGAAGTTGGGCGTGGTGGTATGGCAAACGTTTATCAAGGAGAAGATACATATCTTGATAATCGACAAGTCGCTATAAAAGTATTACGTTCAAATTTTGAAAATGATAATATCGCTATTGCCCGTTTCCAGAGAGAAGCGTTCGCGATGGCAGAACTTTCACATCCAAACATTGTCAGCATTTCTGATGTAGGAGAGTCTGAAAGTCAACAATATATCGTTATGGAATATGTTGATGGTATGACTCTGAAACAGTATATTAACGAGCACGCCCCTTTATCAAATGAAGAAGCTGTCAATATAACTACAGAAATCCTTTCCGCTATGGAATGTGCACATACACATGGAATTATTCACCGTGACTTGAAGCCCCAAAACGTCTTGCTTTCGCAAAGTGGGAATGTTAAGGTCACTGATTTTGGTATCGCTAAGGCGTTGACAGAAACAAGCCTGACACAGACAAATACAATGTTTGGGAGTGTGCATTATCTTTCTCCTGAACAAGCGCGTGGTGCGAATGCTACGCTTCAGTCAGATATCTATGCGATTGGGATTATCCTATTTGAGTTATTAACAGGACAAATTCCGTTTGATGGTGATTCTGCTGTGGCTATTGCTTTGAAGCATTTCCAAGAAAATGTACCTAGCATTATTAATATTAATAAGGATGTTCCTCAGGCATTAGAAAATGTAGTGATTAAAGCAACTGCTAAAGATATCCATAATCGTTACGCGAATGTTGAAGAAATGATGACAGACTTGGCAACTTCAACCAGTCTTGATCGGAAAGGGGAACCTAAACTTACTTTTGATAAGGATTTGGATGCGACGAAGGCTTTACCTAGCAAGCTCATCAATCCTTATGATACGAAGCCTTTAATCAATAAAGATTCAGATGAAGTTGAGAAAAAAGCAGATAAACCAGTAACTGAAGCACCAAAGAAGAAAAAATCTCGTAAAGCTTTAATCGCTTGGATTGTCCTTGCTCTTTTGCTAATAGGCGGTGGAGTGGCTGCTTGGATAATTACAACCCCACAAAATGTCTCTGTACCAGATGTCACAAATATGACTCAAGAAGAAGCAGAAACTACGATTAAAGAAAAAAATCTTACAGTTGGTAATATTATCCAAGAGTTAAGCACCAGTGTTGAAAAAGACAAAGTTACGCGTACAAATCCTGAGGCTGGATCAAATGTACGTAAAAATAGTAAAGTAGATATTTATATTTCCCAAGGAGCTAATGGCTTCAAGATGGAAGATTATGTTGGTAAAAAATACCAAGATGTCGTTGATGATTTGATGGTGAACAAAAACATCAGTAAAAATCAAATTAGCATAAATTACGTCACAAGTTCAGAACCTTCAGGTACGATTGTGAAGCAAACACCAGCAAAAGGTAATTTCTTCGATCCAACTGGGGATGGTCAAATCAGTTTTGATGTCTCTGAAGGTGATACAGTAACAATGCCAGCAATTGATTATACATCTGGTGGCTTGAGCTCAACATCCGCAATCAGTTATCTTAACCAGTTGGAAAGTCTAGGTGTACCTACTTCAAATATCACTTTTGTAGATGCAAGTTCGGCAAGTGAAGTTTCAAGCTCTAACTTGAATGGATATTATGTTACACAAACGAGTCCAGCACCAGGGGACAAATTTAATCCGTCGAATACAAAAATTACGTTGACAGTTGCTAAAGCAAATAATAGCAGCAACAGTGACAGTGATAATCAAACTTCTGAAACTACAACAGAAACGACTACTGAAACCACAACAACGGAAACAACTACAGAATCGACCCCTGATACAAATTCAGATCAGAAAACAGATGAAAATTCATCAACTACTACAACAACTACTGAAGTACCAAAGTAATAGATTATAAATAAAAGTCTTTCAGATATTCTGAAAGACTTTTATTTATAATAATATAAAAAAACTGTCTTTAGACAGTTTTTTTGAGTCTTAACGACGGAGACCAAGTGAAGCGATGAGTTCACGGTAACGTGGAACATCTTTTTCACGAAGGTAAGCAAGAAGGTTACGACGGTGACCGATTTTTTTCATCAATCCACGGTATGTTGCATGGTCTTTTTTGTGAGATTTGATGTGATCGTTAAGGTGGTTGATTTCCCAAGTCAAAACAGCGATTTGAACTTCAGGTGAACCAGTGTCGCCTTCAGTACGTGCATATTGCTTGATGAGTTCTTGTTTTTTTTCTTTTGAAATTGCCATGAGTTTTTCTCCTTTTTATTTAGTGCTCATACCGAGTAGGACGCGGGCAAAGCGTGAAACCAAGAATGAGTTGTAAAAAACTACTTACTTATCTTACACTATTTTTAATTTTTTTACAAGCTTATAGGGTACTTGCTTAAACTTTAACTCAAAGTAGATTCTTTATTAATCGTTGCAGTGATCGCATCAATTACAGTAGCTACAAAATTATTTTGCTCAAGAGAGACAACGCCAGCGACAGTGGTTCCACCTGGGCTTGAAACTTTGTCAACCAAGGTCCAAGGACCCTCACCAGACTCTAGAATCATCTGTGCAGATGCAGCAACGGTTTCCGCAACAATCTTTGTTGCTTGTTCTTTAGGGATGCCATGAAGAACTCCAGCTCGACTTAAGGCGTCGACAAACATATAGATGTAAGCAGGACTTGAACCAGCAATAGCTGTGAAAGTAGAAAAATCCTTTTCAGCCACTTCATGAACTGTACCAATTGAAGAGAAGATTTCTTGAGTCAATTGATAAACTTCAGGGCTTACATATTCATTGCGAACGATAGCAGAAGTTGATTTCTGAATTTGAGCGTTGATATTAGGCATGACACGAATGATTGGGAAATCATAAGTTTTTGACATATCCGACAAAGCTTCTAAATCAAAACCAGCTGCAATAGAAATGAGGGTTTTATCTTTAGTAAAAAGTGGTGAAATTTCTTCCATAATGTCAGGTAGAATTTGTGGTTTAACAGCCATGACGATAAGGTCAGACTGTTCCACAAGTTCACAGTGAGATTGGCTGGCAAATACGCCGAGTGTATCAGCTTGATCCTGCGTTTTTCTCAAATCACGTCCCGAAATAAGCACACGGACATTTGACTTATCAAGTCCGGTAATGATAGCAGATGCCATCTTACCGACACCTATAAAACCAATTGTTTTCATTTTAACTCCATTTTTTTTATAGTAAATCTCTCTTCATTTTAGCATATATTTTAGCATAATCATATAATCAAGGACAATAATTAGAATTACTCTTAGAATATGATATAATCATTGTATATATTAGATTACGAATTTTACAGTTTTGGAGGCCATATAAGAATGGAAAAATATGCGATTATATTAGCGGCTGGAAAAGGCACGCGAATGAAATCATCATTACCGAAAGTACTTCATAATGTAGCGGGTAAGTCAATGCTCGCACATGTTTTGGATAATGTGAGCCAAGTTGATATGACAAAACAAATTGTTATAGTTGGTCATGAAGCAGACAGAGTGATTGAAACCCTTCCTAAGGGGACAAATTTTGTGAAGCAAGATGAACAATTAGGTACTGGTCATGCTGTCCGTATTGCATCAGATTTGCTTGAAAATGAAGAAGGGGCTACATTAGTCATCGCAGGCGATACACCGTTGATTACTGGGGAAACTTTGAATGAATTATTTGAGTATCATGTTACTCAAAAAGCAACAGCCACTATTTTGACAGCTGTGGCACCTGATCCAACGGGATACGGACGTATTGTTCGTGATTCAGATGATTCTGTTCAAAAAATTGTTGAACAAAAAGATGCATCTGCGTCAGAGCAAGCCATTCAAGAGATTAATACAGGCACTTATATTTTTGATAATAAAGCGCTTTTCTCTGCTTTAGAAAATCTGACAACAGATAATGCTCAAGGCGAATATTATTTGACAGATGTTATCGAAATTTTCAAAAAGCAAAATAAGACAGTTGCAGCCCATACACTTAGCGACTTTGATGAAAGTTTAGGTGTTAATGATCGTGTAGCTCTTTCTCAAGCTGAAAAGACGATGCGACGCCGGATTAATCATCAACATATGGTCAATGGGGTAACATTAATTGACCCAGAAACTACTTATATTGATGCGGGTATCGAGATTGGTGAAGAAACAATTATTGAGCCAAATGTACAAATTAAAGGAAACACTGTAATTGGCAAAAAAACGCTGATTACAAGTGGCAGCCGCATTGAAGATTCAGAAATTCATTCACATTGTGAAATCCGCTCTTCATGGATTGAAAGCAGTAAAATGAATATTATGAGTAACGTGGGCCCTTATGCACATCTACGTCCAGGTACTGTTTTGAGTGAAAAAGTCCATGTTGGTAACTTTGTAGAAATCAAAGGCTCAACACTTGGAAAAGGAACCAAAGCCGGTCATTTAACTTACATTGGTAATGCAACAGTTGGGGAAAAAGTAAACTTTGGTGCAGGTACTATTACCGTAAACTATGATGGGCAAAATAAATACAATACAGAAATTGATGACTTTGCTTTTATTGGCTCAAATTCTACTTTAATTGCTCCACTTCGTGTAGGTAAGAATGCTTTGACTGCTGCTGGTTCAACGATTACTAAAGATGTGGCACCTGAAAGTATTGCTATTGGACGCTCTCGTCAAGTTGAGAAAGTAGGAGCAGCGCGTCGTTTACCACATTTTCGTGGTGAGTAAGATTACTAGAAAATAAAGATAACGGAGATTAAAATGCCAGAATATAACGAGAAAAAGTTTGAAGAAAGTACTTTGTCTCGTGAGCAAATTTTTCACGGACAAATTTTTCAAGTTGTTAAGGACTTGGTTAGCTTACCTGACGGCAGCATGAGTTCAAGAGAACTAGTTTTCCACAATGGAGGGGTTGCAGTTGCACCCATAACTGGAGATAAACTCATTTTAGTAGGGCAGTACCGTAAAGCTTTTGAAAAATTTATTTTTGAAGTCCCTGCAGGTAAATTAGAAGAGGATGAGTTAAACGATCCTAAAGCTGCTGCCTTGCGTGAGTTAGAAGAAGAAACTGGTTATACTGCAGAACGTCTAACAGAAATTACGAGTTTTTACGGTACACCAGGTTTTTCATCTGAAAAAACGTATCTTTATTTTCCAGTAGGTCTCACCAAGGTAGAAAGTCCTCGTCTTCATGATGAGGGAGAATTTCTTGAAATGATTGAAGTTACCTTACCTGAAGCAAAAATGATGATAGAAGCAGGACAAATTTGTGATGCTAAAACTATTATGGCTGTATGGTACTGGGAACTTCAAAATCTGAAAAAACAAGGAGATTTAGATGTCTAAACCACTTTTGACAGATGATATCATTGAAGATGCAGAAAGAAAAAGAAGACGTCTAGAAAGAAGTCTAAAAGAAGAGTTAGAAAATGATCGTGAGCTTTCAGAAAAGTATGATAGGCTTGAACGTGACTTATCTAAAAATTCAGTTTATAAAAGTCGTCGCATAGAAAATGCAAAACAGAAAAAAAGAAGTAGTCGTGTAAATAAATGGCTTCTTATTACCTCGCTCATCGTTATTGGTATAGGTATATTATTTTTCTGGTATTACTTTTAAAAGATACTCATGGCCCTCACATCTTACTGTGGGGTTTTATTTTAAAGTTTTATGCTATATAATATATTTGAAAGCTTAAGAAAATAAAGGAGAAATAAAAATGAAATTAGGAATTATTTGTGCGATGGAAGAAGAGTTGCGTACGCTTGTGGAAAATCTAGATGATGCCAGCAAACTGACACGCCATGGCTATATCTTCCACACTGGGTCAATTGGGCGACATGAAGTAGTTTTAGTACAATCTGGCATCGGTAAAGTAATGTCAGCCTTAGCTGTTGCTTTATTGGTAGAAGTATTTTCAGTAGATGGAATTGTTAACACGGGTTCAGCAGGGGCAGTAAGTCCTGAATTAAAAATTGGAGATGTGGTGGTGGCTGATAAGCTTGCTTATCACGATGTAGATGTGACTGCCTTCGGCTATTCATTTGGACAAATGGCGCAACAGCCTCTCTATTTTGAAAGCAGTAAATACTTTATTTCCGAGCTGAAAAAAGCTATAGATAATCCAGTTGTGGGATTGATTACAAGTTCAGATAGTTTTATTTCAAGTGATAGTCGTATTGCGGAAATTAAACGTCACTTTCCTAATGTTTTAGCTGTGGAAATGGAAGGCGCCTCCATTGCACAAGCAGCGACAGCCTTGAAGAAACCCTTTGTCATTATTCGTGCAATGTCAGATACAGCAAGTCATGATGCGAATGTCAAATTTGACGAGTTCATTATCGAAGCCGGTCGCAAATCTGCTGAAACATTAATGAATTTTCTAAATAATATGGAATAGATAAGAATTAGCTGATTTTTTCACTAAAAAAAGTTATAATGGTAAAACCAATATATGAAAGTGGAGAAGTATCAAATGACAATTACTCAAGATTTTACACAAAAACTTTATGACAATTTTGCCGGGAATCAAAAATTCCGTGCGGTCGAAAATGCAGCAACTAAGAATGGTCTTCTTAATGCTCTTGAAGTGCGTAGTTCACATGCAAACAATATCCCCGAGTTTTCAATCGATCTGACCAAAGATAAAGTAACCAATCAAAAACAATCAGGTCGTTGTTGGATGTTTGCGGCTTTAAACACTTTCCGTCATAAAATGATTGGGCAATACAAGTTGGAAAACTTTGAACTCTCCCAAGCTTATACATTCTTTTGGGATAAATATGAAAAATCAAATTGGTTTATGGAGCAAATTATCAATAATTTGGACATGGATGACCGCCGTTTGAAATTCCTTTTACAAACACCTCAACAAGATGGTGGACAATGGGATATGGTCGTTGCGCTATTTGAAAAATATGGTGTAGTACCGAAAGATATTTATCCTGAATCAGCAGCATCTTCAAACTCTCGTGAACTGAATCAATATTTGGATAAATTATTACGCCAAGATGCACAATTGCTAAGAGAGGCTTTGGAAAAAGGGCAAGATGTACATGAGCTTAAAGAAAATCTGTTAACAGAAATTTTTAACTTTTTGGCTGCCACACTTGGTTTGCCTCCGCAAAATTTTGAATATGCTTTTCGTGATAAAGAAAATACTCTGGAAAAATTCTCAGGCAGTGCCCAAGAGTTTTATGCTAAATATGTAGACATTCAACTTGACGATTATGTTTCAATTATTAATGCCCCAACTGCAGATAAACCTTACAACAAGTCATATACAGTTGAGTTTCTTGGAAATGTTGTAGGAGCTCGCGATGTTAAGCATTTGAATCTTGAAATGTCTCGCTTTAAAAAGTTAGCTATTGAACAAATGCAAGCAGGAGAGACAGTTTGGTTCGGGTGTGATGTCGGCCAAGTTTCTAATCGTAAAGATGGTTTGTTGACTTTAGATGCCTATGATTTTGAAACTTCTTTGGATATTCAATTTACACAAGATAAAGCTTCACGTTTAGATTATGCAGAGTCTCTGATGACGCATGCGATGGTTTTGACAGGAGTAGACTTGGATCAAAATGGAGAACCTACAAAGTGGAAAGTGGAAAATTCTTGGGGGAAAGATGTCGGTAAAGAAGGATATTTTGTTGCTTCCGACGCTTGGATGGATGAATACACTTACCAAATCGTTGTACGTAAAGACTTACTCACAGCGGAAGAACTTGCTGCTTATAATTCAGAACCCCAAGTATTGTTGCCGTGGGATCCGATGGGTGCTTTGGCTTAAAGATGGAAGATGTCCCAACTGGGCATCTTTTTTTGCTATAATATTATTATGGAAAATACGGATATTATCTACGGCTTACATGCTGTGACAGAATCTCTTAATGCGGGAGTAGTAAATAAGCTCTATGTTGAAGAAAAACTAAGAGGAAAGAATGTTGAAAAAATCAAAGAACTGGCACGAAAAAAGAAAGTAAATATCTCTTGGACGCCTAAGTCAGAGTTAAACAAAATGTCGGAAGATGGTGTACATCAAGGCTTTGTTGCGCGTGTGGCCGAATTTGCTTATGAAGAATTATCTACTATTTTGGCAAAAATAGCGGATAAAGAAGCTGCAACAGTCTTGATTTTAGATGAATTAACAGACCCTCATAATCTTGGGTCAATCGCACGTACTGCGGATGCTACAGGAGTCGATGCCATCATCATACCGAAACACCGCTCAGTGGGTATCACACCAACAGCTGTTAAAGCAAGTACCGGAGCACTTCAGCACGTTCCAGTAGTACGTGTGACTAATCTTTCACAAACTTTGGACAAATTAAAAGAAGCTGGCTTTTGGACTTTTGGCACAGATATGGATGGAACAACTTATTCCAAGTGGAACACTTCGGGTAAGATTGCTTTGATTATTGGAAATGAAGGCAAAGGTATCGGACAAAATCTTAAAAAGCAAGTGGATGAGATGATTACTATACCAATGGTGGGGCATGTTCAAAGTTTAAATGCAAGTGTCGCAGCAAGCGTATTAATGTATGAAATTTTTAGAAACAAGATGTAAAGGGGCAATAATGACTTTTCGTATTATTACAGATTCGACAGCGGATTTGAGTGCAGAGTATTTGGAAAAAAATGATGTAGCTGTTTTGGGTATGACTGTTACTATTGGGGACCAAACTTATCCCACTGTGGGTGAAGATGCTTTAGATAACAATCTTCTTTTAAGTGAAATCAAAGCGGGGAAGACGGTTCAAACCTCGCAAATTAACTCAGGACAATTTACGGAATTATTCAAAAAATACGTCACTCAAACTCCAGAAGAAGAAATCGTTTATCTGGCTTTTTCATCAGGCTTGTCAGGCACTTATCAATCTGCGATTATTGCCCGAGATATGGTTCTCGAACAGTTTCCAGAAGCTAAAATTACGATAGTTGACACTCTAGCAGCAGCTTCAGGAGAAGGGTATCTGGTACAAGAGATGGTAAATCTTCGGGATTCAGGCAAAAAATTATCTGAAGCTTTGCCCATTTTTGAGAGCCTAATCCTCCGCGTGAAAAGCTTATTTATGGTTGATGATTTAAACCACTTGGCACGTGGTGGACGGATACCTAAAGCCGTTGCTATGGTTGGGACTATGGCTAATATTAAACCATTGCTTACTGTAGACAAAGAAGGCAAGTTGACACAGATGTCGAAAGTTCGTGGTAAGAAGAAAGCAGTGAAAACTCTAGTTGACATGACATTAGAAGGAATGGACATGACTTATCCTCGTGTAATTGTTGCTTACTCTGGAAGTGATGCTATAGCACAAGAGGCTAAAGCTTTAATCCTTGAGCGAAAACTTGTTGACAGAGTTGACGTTCGTCCTTTGAGTCCAACGATTGTAACGCATACAGGGTCTGGTACTCTGGCGATTTTTTCGATTGCAGAAAAAAATAGAGCATAATGTAAAAAAATCACAGTTGAACTCTTGTTTTACTGTGATTTTGTGTTAAAATATAAGGTGAGTGTAAACTCGATAAATTGAAAATATGAATTGTGATATGTGAGGAAAGGGGTCGCTTTTATGCTAAAAAGTGGACTTTATACAGGCGTTGACATCGGTACAAACACCATCAAGGTGCTGGTAGCCGAGTACGTCTCAGATGAAATGAATATAATTGGTGTTGGAAATGCAAAATCTGATGGCCTAAAAAATGGAATTATTGTAGATATTGAAAAGGTCGCAACAGCTTTGCGTAAAGCTGTCAACGCGGCCGAAGAACGTGCGGGGATTACAATTGACAGAATCAATGTCAGTATTCCTGCAAACCAGCTCGAAATGGAAAACTGCCAAGGTATGGTACCCATCATCGGGACTTCAAAAGAAATTACAGAAGATGACGTGATGCAAACAGTGCAAAATGCGCTGATGCGTGGTGTTGTTCCGGAACGTGAAATTATTTCTGTAGAGACAACTGAGTTTACAGTGGATGATTTTACAGGTATTTCTGACCCTCGTGGCATGTTCGGTGTGCGTTTAGGTATGCGTGGTATCATTTACACAGGTCCAAAAACTCTTGTACATAATATCCGTAAGGTAGTTGAACGTGCAGGCTTGCTTGTAGAAAATCTTGTCATCGCACCACTTGCTATGTCACACTATGTTCTTTCAGAAGGTGAACGTGAGTTTGGTACAGTTATGATTGATCTCGGAGCAGGACAAACAACAGTGTCTGCAGTACGCGATCAACAATTAAAATTTGCGCATACAAGTCCAGAAGGTGGCGATTATGTAACGCGTGATATTTCTACCGTTTTAAATACTTCTTTAAGCGATGCAGAAGATTTAAAACTGAATTATGGTGAAGCCAGCACAGAACGTGCGAGCCAGGAAGAATATTTCCCAGTTGATGTAGTTGGTCAAGTAGATCCCGAAGAAATCACAGAATATTACCTGTCACAAATTATTGAAGCACGCTTAACACAAATTTTTAGTCGTGTTAAATCAGATTTGGAAAACAATCGCTCCTTGGATTATCCAGGAGGGGTAGTTCTACTTGGTGGTGCTGCGGCGATGCCAGGGACAGTTAATCTTGCTACTAAAATCATTGGCATGAATACTCGTCTTTTCGTTCCAAGTGAAATGGGCTTGCGTAACCCAGCCTTTGCTCAGGTTATCAGTGTTGTCAATTATGTTGGTGAGCGTACAGATATTGATCGTCTCGTAACACAAGCCATTGCAAGTGATAGCACTTATGTGGCTCCTTCTACACAATACGAAGAACCTGTTCTTCAATCTACTGCCCCTACGGACTATGATGAAGCAAGTAACCTCTACCAAACAGAAGCTCCTGCTCGTCCCGTTGCTCAACCAGCAGCTGAACCTGAAGAAGAAAAAGAAGGTGTTGTAGATCGCATGCGCAACATGTTCTCAAACCTTTTTGATTAAAACGACTTAATAACGGAGAAATAAAAACATGGAATTTTCATTTGATACAGAAATCGCTCAAGGCGCTGTAATTAAAGTTATCGGTGTTGGTGGCGGTGGCGGAAACGCAGTCAACCGTATGATTGAAGAAGGCGTTTCAGGCGTTGAATTCATCGTAGCTAACACTGACGTACAAGCTCTACGTAGCTCAAAAGCTGATACAGTAATCCAACTTGGCCCTAAATTGACACGTGGTCTTGGTGCTGGTGCCCAACCAGAAGTTGGTCGTCGTGCAGCTGAGGAATCAGCAGAAACTATTGCCCAATCTTTTGAAGGTGCAGATATGGTCTTCATCACTGCCGGTATGGGTGGTGGTACTGGTACAGGTGCTGCACCAGTCATCGCACAAATTGCTAAAGAAATTGGCGCTTTAACAGTAGCTGTTGTTACACGTCCATTTGGTTTTGAAGGATCAAAACGTAGCTATTTTGCAACAGAAGGTATCGAAGACCTTCGTGCGAATGTTGATACACTACTTATCATTTCAAATAACAACTTGCTTGAAATTGTAGACAAGAAAACACCTTTAACAGAAGCATTACGTGAAGCAGACAATGTCCTTCGCCAAGGTGTGCAAGGTGTAACAGACTTGATTACCAATCCAGGAATGATTAACCTTGACTTTGCCGATGTTAAGACAGTTATGGCAAATAAAGGTGATGCCCTTATGGGTATCGGAGTTGCAACTGGTGAAGATCGTGTCATCGAAGCAACTCGTAAAGCTATTTATTCACCATTGCTTGAAACAACAATTGAAGGTGCTGAAAATGTTCTTCTTAATGTTACAGGTGGTATGGATATGAGTCTTATTGAAGCACAAGATGCTTCAGAGATTGTTATTCAAGCCGCTGGTAACGATGTTAACATTTTGTTGGGAACATCTATTGATGACTCACTCAGTGACGAAATTCGTGTTACAGTAGTGGCAACTGGTGTTTCACGTGATGCAGCTGATGAGTACTTAGGATCACCTGCAACTCCCGTTGCAGAAGAACCACGTCGTCAACAACCTAGCTTTCAACATAATTCAATGAAACAAGCGTCAACACCAGCACCTCGTCCTACACAACCTTCACAAGGTCAACAAGCTCCTTCACAAAATTCAGGATCAGCTTTTGGTGATTGGGATCTTCGTCGTGATGCGTCACCGCGTCAAAATGGAAATCAAAATCGCGAAAATTCATCAAATGTAACAAGCTTCTCAGGTATTCCATCAACAGATGAAGATATCGATACACCACCATTTTTCCGTAAATAATGGGTATAGCAGAAAATGTTAAAAATATTTTGAACAAGGTAGATGTGGCGAAAGCCACATCTCCTTATTCAAATCAAGAGGTTCAGGTAATCGCCGTTACCAAGTATGTTGACGTTGCAAAAGCAACTCAGGTAGTTGAAGCGGGTATTCACCACTTAGCAGAAAATCGTACAGATTTGTTTCTTGAAAAATATAAAGCTTTGAAGGACAAAAATATTACTTGGCATCTGATTGGTAATCTACAACGTAGAAAAGTCAAAGATGTCGTTAATTTAGTGGATTATTTCCACGCTTTAGATTCCTTAAAACTTGCCAAAGAGATCGAGAAACGTGCAGAACATCGAATCCAATGCTTCTTGGAAGTTAACATTTCTGGTGAAGAGAGCAAACATGGTTTTGCTCCTGAAGCCATAAATGAAGCTTTAGAAGAAATTTCACACTTAAAAAATGTGAACATTGTCGGTTTAATGACTATGGCACCAATTGATGCTGATGATGAGCAATTGGATAACATTTTCGCTTCGATGAAGCAATTGCAAGTCGACATTGCGGCTCAGGGGATTTCTAATATTCCGTGTACTGAATTGAGTATGGGAATGAGTCGTGATTATACAAGAGCAATTCAACAAGGGGCAACTTTTGTTCGAATTGGTACAGCTTTCTTTGAATAAAGTTTGTATAAAATCTTAAGCATTGATAACGGAGGGAAGTATGGCCTTAAAAGACCAATTTGATAAATTAAAGAGATTTTTCGAAGAGGACGATGATGAATATGATGAGCCCGTTGTAGCGGCACAAAAGCCACAAGCGCAACCGCAAAAATCTTCAACAGTAAATAATACAGAAAAGAAAACAACAGGGACAAGTCGCCCAGTTCAGCAACAGGAAAGAGCGCAAGCTAAACCAGCTGGTAAACGTCCTATGTCATTTTCTTCACCCACAAATAACACTAAAACAACAGAGAAAAAAGTTCAAAAACCTATGATGAATCAAGCCACAACAAGTGCCGGACAAGTTATTGCAATCAAAGAGCCACGTGCATATTCTGATATTATGGAATCTGCCCGTATCGTAAAAAATGGAGAGTCAGTTTTGGTAAACTTCAAGTTTATGCCAGACAATCAAGCTCGCCGTTCAATCGACTTTTTGACGGGAGTAGTTTTCACACTTGATGGTGATGTTCAAAATGTTGGCGGACAAATTTTCTTACTCACCCCGGCGAATATCACAGTTGATGCTTCCCAAGAATTAAGTATCTTGGCGGGACAAAACTTTGAAAACTTCGATATTTAAAAAACTATGATTATATATATTTTAATACGACTAATTGGACTTTACACATGGGTCTTGGTAGCATATGCCTTGATGAGTTGGGTACCAAGTCTCTATAATACAGCAGTAGGCCGTTTTATTGTCAAAATCTCAAGACCATACCTCAGCTTATTTGAAGGTATTCCATTGCGCTTTGCAGGACTAGATTTTACTATTGTACTTGGTGTAATAGCTCTGCAAGTCATCCAACAAATTCTCTTGCGCTTGCTATGAGTCAAGAAAATATATATCAGCATTTTCATCCTGATGAAAAACAATTTATTGATCGAGTCTTAGACTGGATTGATAGCGTGGAAAACAATTATTCTGTAGTTACTACTTATTTTCTAAATCCTAGAGAAGTCGAAATTCTCGAATCTTTAGCAAATAAGCGGGAACTTCAGATTTTTTCTACTCAAGATATTGCAGAAACCGAATTGACTAAAATTATTTTGGCTCCAGAATTTTATCATTTAAATATTGACGATTTTGATTTGGTTTTATTAGAAATTTCTTATGCAAATAAGTACTATCATCTCAAACATTCGCAAATACTTGGTAGTTTTTTAGGACAAACAGGAATCCGTCGAACAGAGATTGGCGATATCGTTTTAAATGATGAAAGAGCACAAATTTTTGTGTCGAGACACCTGCTTGAAATTTTTCAGAAAAATATTGAAAAAATAGGTTCAGCGACAGTCCAATTTGTAGAAAAACCTTTTACAGAGCTTATTAAAACGGAAGCTACATCGATTGTAAAAGTTGTTCTCGTCTCTAGTTTGCGCATTGATAAAATCGTTGCAAGCACTTTCGAAATTTCTCGCAATATTGCCGTAAATATGTTACAATCAAGAAAGGTAAAGTTAAATTACCTTGAAATTGATAAAAAAGATTTTCCCGTGGGACAGGGTGATTTAATCAGTGTCCGCGGCCTTGGTCGCATCAAAATTCTAAGACTTTTAGGTGAGACAAAAAAAGGTAAGCAGAAAGTCGAATGTGAAATTACTAAGAATCATAAGAAAAAATAGAGTCTCTTAAGAGGTTGGAGGTACTTATGGCATTGAATAGTTTAGATGTTCAAAATAAAACATTTAACACGCAAATGCGTGGTTATAGCAAACACGAAATTGAAGAGTTTTTAGACATTATTGTTCGTGATTATGATGAGTTTGCGCAGAAAATTAAAGAACAAGATCGTGAACTCAAATCATTACGTGAACGTGTAAGATATTTTGATGATATGAAAGATTCATTGAACAAGTCAATTGTTGTGGCACAAGATGCAGCAGATAATTTGCGTGTTCAAGCACAAAGCGAGTCAAACAGTATCATTGCAGAAGCAAGCCAAAAAGGTCAATTAATCATTGAAGCTGCTAAAAAAGAAGCAGGAACGATTCTTAATCAAGCTTCTGATGACGCCCGTCGTTTGGTACGTGATACAGATGATTTAAAACGTAAGATGCGTCTTTACCATCAACGTATGACTTCAATTATTGAAGCTCAGTTAGCAAGTATTCATTCCGAAGATTGGCAAGATACGTTAGAATCTACATCCTCACATATTACAAATCCAGAAGAAAAGCTTCAAGAAATTGTGGATATGCAATTGAGTGATACATCATTATCAGGAAATGTGACACAACAAGAAGTGACAGATACTGAAAATATTGAAAAAGATACAAGTTCTGAGACTGTTGAAACATCTCAGCCAGAACCAGCAGTGGAAGAACCACAAGTTGTAGAAGAAGCTGTTACTCCAGTTGCGGAGGTGGAAGAGGAAAAACCCGAATTTCCCTCAGAAGAGACGGAAGATTCAGTTGATGAAACAAAGCCTTATCCAGTTTTTCCGGAATTGCAAACAGAAGTTCCAGAAGTAGAAACAACAGAAAATAAATAAAAATAAATTTAGGACAAGAAAAGAAAAATATATTTACAGCAAGTGAGTGTTGATGAGAGTCTCGCCTTCCCTGTTTTTCGGCTTATCACCTAGAATATTTTAAACTGAATAAAGTAAGTTTAAACGCTGTACACGTTACGTACATAAGAGTTTTCACTAAATTTACTAGTGGAAAAAATTAAGGTGGTACCACGGTCTTTCGTCCTTTTTCGAAGGCCGTTTTTTGTTTTTCTTCTTTTTATTTAAAAAATTAGAAAGAAAATATACAAGGAACCCAGTCACTTGTGGTTACTTATTTATTTGTAACTCAAAGCATTAAAAGAAAGGTATAAACTATGAAAATCAAAGATACATTAAACTTAGGGAAAACAGCTTTCCCAATGCGTGCAGGATTGCCTAATAAAGAATCCGGTTGGCAAAAAGAATGGTCAGATGCGAAGTTGTATGAAGCACGTCAAGAACTTAATGAAGGGAAGCCTTCCTTCATGCTACATGATGGACCTCCATATGCGAACGGTAACATTCATGTAGGTCATGCACTAAATAAAATCTCTAAAGATATTATTGTACGTTATAAATCAATGTCTGGTTTCCGTGCTCCATATGTACCAGGTTGGGATACACATGGCTTACCAATCGAACAGCAACTCTCAAAAGCAGGTATGAACCGTAAAGAGATGGATATGTTGGATTACCTCGAAGAATGCCGTAAATATGCCCTCAAACAAGTAGATATGCAACGTACAGATTTCAAATCCTTGGGTGTATTAGCAGATTGGGATCGCCCTTATATGACCCTCTTGCCAGAATATGAGGCTGCACAAATTCGCGTATTTGGGAAAATGGCTGAAAAAGGCTATATCTACAAAGGACAAAAACCAATCTATTGGTCACCATCATCAGAAAGCTCATTGGCGGAAGCGGAAATTGAGTATCAAGACGTACGTTCGGCATCAATCTTTGTAGCTTTTAAAGCCAAAGATGTTAAAGGAGTTTTGCCAGAAGATGCAGAGTTTGTTATCTGGACCACAACACCTTGGACACTTCCTGCTAATATGGGAATCTTTGTACATCCAGATTATGAATATTCAGTAGTTGAAGTGGGAGAACGCAAGTTCGTTGTTGCATCTGAAATGCTCAGCAAAGTAGCAGAAACTTTGGAATGGGAAAATCCTACTGTTCTCCAAACGGTTAAAGGTTCCGAAATGGATATGATGACAGCACAGCATCCATTTTACGACCGTGAATCATTAGTAATGAATGGGGATTATGTAACTCTTGATTCAGGTACAGGACTTGTTCATAGTGCACCTGGTCATGGGGAAGATGACTATTTCTTCAGTCGTAAGTACAAGCTTGAAGTTCTCTCTCCTGTGGATAACCGTGGTTATTATACTGATGAAGCTCCTGGTTTGGAAGGTATTTTCTATGATGAAGGAAATAAAGTTGTAAGTAAGTGGCTAGAAGAGAAAGGAGCTTTGCTTAAACTTGACTTCTTCACACACAGCTATCCTCATGATTGGCGTACAAAAAAACCAGTTATTTTCCGTGCAACTCCACAGTGGTTTGCTTCAATTGATGATTTCCGTGAAAACATTTTGCGTGAAATTGAACAAGTAGACTGGATTATTCCTTGGGGTAAAACACGTCTTTATAATATGGTACGTGATCGCGGAGACTGGGTTATTTCTCGTCAGCGCGCTTGGGGTGTTCCACTTCCGATCTTCTATGCAGAAAATGGGGAAGCGA
This sequence comes from Lactococcus garvieae, assembly GCF_016027715.1. Lineage (NCBI taxonomy): Bacteria > Bacillati > Bacillota > Bacilli > Lactobacillales > Streptococcaceae > Lactococcus > Lactococcus garvieae. The sequence continues at coordinate 1,390,280 of NZ_CP065691.1, read as the reverse complement.
TTATCACACCTGAGACGATTGAACATGTTGCCAATCTTTTTGCAGAACATGGGTCAAAAGCTTGGGTAGAACGTGAAGCAAAAGACCTCTTGCCTGAAGGGTTTACTCATCCAGGTTCACCAAATGGTGAATTTACTAAAGAAAAAGACATTATGGATGTCTGGTTTGATTCGGGTTCATCATGGAATGGCGTCCTGAATGAACGCGACTATCTCTCTTATCCAGCGGATCTTTATTTGGAAGGTTCGGACCAATACCGTGGCTGGTTTAACTCATCAATCACAACTTCCGTGGCAGTTAATGGTATTTCTCCATATAAGGCTGTACTTTCACAAGGTTTTGTACTTGATGGAAAAGGCCGTAAAATGTCTAAATCAATTGGAAATACCATCTTACCATCAGATGTTACAGGAAAATTAGGAGCTGATATTCTTCGACTTTGGGTAGCCTCTGTTGATACAGAAGCAGATGTCCGTGTTTCAATGGAAATTCTTAATCAAGTTTCAGAAGTTTACCGTAAAATCCGCAATACAATGCGTTTCTTGATCGCTAACACTTCGGACTTTGATAAAAATAGAGACACAGTTTCATATGAAAAACTCCGTAGCGTAGATAAATATATGCTAGTGAAGTTTAATGAGCTCGTGAAATCAGTACGTGAAGCTTATGATTCTTATAATTTCATGAGTGTGTATAAGCAAATCATCAATTTCCTCACAAATGATTTGTCAGCTTTCTACCTTGACTTTGCAAAAGATGTTGTTTATATTGAAGCAGCCAATTCTGCAGATCGTCGTTCTATGCAAACTGTAATGTATACAATGCTTGCTGGTTTGACAAAGCTCTTGGTTCCTATCATCCCACACACAGCAGAAGAAATCTGGTCATATCTTGAAGCTGAGGAAGAAAAATTTGCGTATCTAGCAGAAATGCCTGAAGCTAAAATCTTTACTGCATCAGAAGAATTACTGGGAGAATGGGAAGCTTTCCTTGATTTCCGGGACAAGGTACTTAAGGCACTTGAAGAAGCACGAGAAGCTAAGTTAATCGGTAAATCCCTTGAAGCAAAAGTAACGGTTTATCCTAACGAAGTAGTATCAAGTCTACTTGTAAGTCTTGATGAAAACATTGCACAACTTCTTATTGTTTCTGATTTCTCTGTATCTACGGGTGTAGCACCTGAAAACGCAGTTAAATTTGATGATGTTGCAATTCTGGTAGAAGCAGCCGCTGGTCAAGTTTGTGAACGTTGCCGCCGTACAGATGAAACAGTTGGTCAAGAAGAAAATGAAAATCTTAAAAATCTATGTGCGAACTGTGCGGAAATCGTTAAAAATGAATTCCCTGAAGTTTTAACAGTTGGTTTTGAATAAAATAATAAAACCTGGCATAGCCAGGTTTTATTATTTTGTTTATATCAAACTGTGTGTCGCCGATTTTTAAAAAGCGGATAATGCCATAGCCAATGAGCTAAAGACAATAAGTAAAAGCATTGCTACGACAACCACCATTGTCACTTTTTGAAAAGTTGATTTTTGTTTCTTTTTGTAAGCCATAATTTCCTCTATTTATAATATTATTTCTTGACTCTATTCTAGCAAGAAAGAAGCAAAATGTCACTCTATTTACGAGTATCAGCTTTATTTTCTCTTGAAGTATCTTTTTTTTCTAGAAATTTTGCAAAAGGATCTTCTTGCTTCTTGAGTGTAGTAGAAGTCTTATCTGTATTTACATCCTCAGTAGATACACCTAAATCATCCATCATCTTATCAAAATCATCACGTTTTCTAAAAGTCAGTCCCATACCCTTATTTCTCCTTTACTATTTTTTATTTATTTTACTACGAATGGCCAAAAAAAGCTAGATAAATAGCAATAAAGTTTGCATTTACAGGGAAAATCCAGTATAATGTTAAGGAACGGTAGTTTGTGTAGTAACACTACTACCTATAAAAAATATATTTTTTCTCAAAGGAGACATTTTAAAATGGCTAAAGAAGTTTACGACCGTAGCAAACCGCACGTAAATATTGGTACTATCGGACACGTTGACCATGGTAAAACTACCCTCTCAGCTGCAATCTCTAAAGTATTGTCTGACAAAGGTTACTCTAAAGCGACTGATTTCGCATCTATCGATGCTGCTCCAGAAGAACGCGAACGTGGTATCACTATCAACACTGCTCACATCGAGTACGAAACTGACAAACGTCACTATGCCCACATCGATGCCCCAGGTCACGCGGACTACGTTAAAAACATGATCACTGGTGCTGCCCAAATGGACGGTGCGATCCTCGTAGTTGCTGCAACTGATGGACCAATGCCACAAACACGTGAACACATCTTGCTTTCACGTCAAGTTGGTGTTAAATACCTTATCGTATTCCTTAACAAAGCTGACCTCGTTGATGACGAAGAACTTATGGAACTCGTTGAAATGGAAGTACGTGACCTCTTGTCAGAATATGACTTCCCAGGTGACGATACTCCAGTAGTAGCTGGTTCAGCTCTTGGTGCTTTGAACGGTGAACCTCAATGGGTTGCTAAAGTTGAAGAACTTATGGACATCGTTGACGAATACATCCCAACTCCAGAACGTGACACTGACAAACCATTGTTGCTTCCAGTCGAAGACGTATTCTCAATCACTGGTCGTGGTACAGTTGCTTCAGGTCGTATCGAACGTGGTACTGTTAAAGTCAACGACGAAATCGAAATCGTTGGTATTAAAGAAGACACTAAAAAAGCTATCGTTACTGGTATCGAAATGTTCCGTAAAACACTTGACGAAGGTCTTGCCGGCGATAACGTTGGTGTACTCCTCCGTGGTGTTCAACGTGACGAAATCGAACGTGGTCAAGTTATCGCTAAACCAGGTTCAATCACTCCACACACAATGTTTGAAGGTGAAGTTTACGTATTGAGCAAAGAAGAAGGCGGACGTCACACTCCATTCTTCGACAACTACCGTCCTCAATTCTACTTCCACACAACTGACGTTACTGGTTCAGTTAAACTTCCAGAAGGTACTGAAATGGTAATGCCTGGTGATAACGTTCACATCGACGTAGAACTTATCCACCCAGTTGCCATCGAACAAGGAACTACTTTCTCTATCCGTGAAGGTGGACGTACTGTTGGTTCAGGTATCGTAGCTGAAATCAAAAAATAATTCGTAAAGAATAAAAAATTCTAACCCGTGGGTTAGATTTTTTTTATGGTAATAGTGAAGAAGGAATAAATAAAAACTCTCTTAGAGAGTTTTTATTTTTCGCTTTTTATAAACACATCCCGATCAACAAAAGTATCCATTTGGAAGTAAAATTTATCCTGAATAATCTCATTCGCATTTTTAAAAATATTGACATTGCGTAAACCGGATTTATCAGTAATAGACATCTTAAAACCAGTCAAATCAGGATTGATGATAATCTTAAGTAGAAAGCCTTGGCCAGAGTTTGGAACCTCTTCAAGCATACGTTTGAATTCAAAATTTCCGACATTATTTTGAATAAATGTTGTATCTTTAAGAGTGAATTTTTTTATATTTGGTGACAATTTATAGATGTATTTGCAGCCATCAAGTTGTTTTTCAGTGATAAAAGCCATAATTATAATGCCCTTTCTTTTAAGGTTTGAACAAAAGTACGAACGTCGTCTTCAGTGTTGAGTTCTGAAAAGGAAACACGAATGTTTTCTTTGAGTTTTGGTGATTGACTTCCATAAACAGCTTCAAGCACGTGAGAAGGATCTACTGTTCCAGCAGTACAAGCCGAACCAGTTGAGATGGCAACACCAGCTAAATCAAGTTTAGTCAGAAGTAGATCATGATTTTTTTCTGGAAACCCAAGATTAATGACGTGGGGCATCGATGGGCCGAATTCATGTTTATAAAAATTGATATCTGAAAGTTCTTCAAGAAGAAGCTCCTTCAGCATTTCAACATGTGCATAATTTTTGCTCATGTTTTCAGTAGCGATTTGTAAAGCCTTGGCCATACCCATCAGTGAATGGAGATTTTCAGTACCAGCACGTCGTTTTTCTTCTTGCTCACCGCCGTGAATGATGCTATCAAAACGGAGACCAGAACGATGGTAAAGAAAACCAACACCTTTAGGACCATGAAATTTATGCCCACTGGCTGAAAGAAAATCAATTTTTAATTCTTCAGGAAATACAGGTATTTTCCCCATTGTTTGTACAGAATCAACATGAAATACGGCTTGATGATTGTCTAAAAGTTGTCCAACTTCTTTGATGGGAAGTAATTGTCCAGTTTCGTTATTTGCCATCATCATTGAGACAAGGATTGTATCTTCACGAAGTGCATCCTCAATAAGTTGCGCAGGGAAAGCACCGTTTGATTGTGGCTGTACGAACGTAATTTCAAACCCATGTCGCTCTTGTAAATATTTTAGAGCATTCAGTACTGAAGGATGCTCCAAGGCTGTTGTAATAATATGATTTCCTTTGTGACGATTTGCTAAAGCATAACCGACTAAGGCGGTTGAGTTTGATTCACTCCCGCCAGAAGTAAAAGTAATTGTAGCAGGTGATACTTTAAGGGCTTTGGCTACTGTTTCACGCGCTTGACGCACGATTTGGCTTGCTTGGCGGCCAAAGTTATGGGTACTAGAAGGATTACCAAAGTTATTGATGAGCACATCCGTCATAACTTCAACAACTTCTGGTAATAAAGGCGTGGTCGCAGCATTATCTAGATATATAATTGTCTTTTCCTCTCTTTCGAGTAACTTCTAAACGATTTCTATAAAGGGGATTACAAGAAGTTATCTTCCATATTCTACTCGGCGTAGTTGAGTACTTACAGAATATACATTTTGGAGTATAACCTTGTTAAATCCCAATTGTATCTATCTTATCATGTTTTATATTTTTTGTCTGTAATCTTAGCACATCATCTATTAAAGGTATAGACTTATATTAGTAATCTAACTTCTTAATGTATATAATCTAATTTCAGCATTGATTTAAAAAGCCTTACAGCATCGTCATAGTTATCGTAAGAAAGGCTATAAGCTTCAAGAAATTGATAAGTGTTGATTTGCTCGATTACATCAAAGTGACTAATAAAGTCTATGACACATTCTTTTAAAGACATATTGCTAAAATCTCTTGCCTTCTTTTCTGGCTTATTTAATTCTTTTATTGCTTGTTCATTTACTTTGCATAAAAGAGTGAAAGATGTATCACAAGGGCAACCCGAGATTTCAATAAACTTTTGAAAGTTATTAAAATCGCCCCCTTCCGATATGAAAATATCCCAAAGAAACAGAATAGCTTCTCTATTAGTTCTCTTTTCTTGAGGGCTTGTGGTGTCGCACTCACCCAACCGATAACTGTCATTGTTTTTAATATGCATTAATTCATGGCATAATTTGAAAGCTTTAATCGTCGTGGGATTGAAAATCGTAATCTTTTTTCTGTTATGTGTAAGAGCATCCAATGGAAAATAGTTGTCCCCTATGACTTCAATTCCATATGCTTCAATCTCGTAAATTAGACGCTCTATCAATTCCTGTTCGTCCATAGAGCCTCCAGTCAGTCTTCCAGACGTTTACCCAAGATAAGTTTTAAAGCGGTCTTAACTTCATCGGTAAGAGGCTTTCCGTCAAAAGAAACCCACTCGTCCCAATCGACCTTATTTTCATCTACCAAATCGGCAAGGTCAATCGGTTCTTTGAGAGAAGGTTTTTCTTCACTACCTAATAAGTAGTCCACAGTGACGTGGAAAAAGTCAGCTACTAACTTTACATTATTCACGCCAGGATTTTTTCGGCCCCATTGTCTAATCGTACCATTTGCAATTCCAACTTTTTCTTCCAGCTGTCGAATAGAAATATGTTTCTGCGCTGCGAGCGCTTTTATTTTTTCGTATAAATCCAATGATATAAACCTTTCGAGTGAGTTCTTAAAACGTTGTAGAAAAAAGATACTCAATCCCTTGACAAAATAGTATCTATAATCTATAATTGTTTTTGTAAAGACTTATTGCTATTCCTAAGAAAACCATTATTACTCAAAAAATGCTGATTCATGCAAGAGAACTAACGTGTTTAATAGGCTTTTTAACTATGCTTTCATTATAGATTATTGATACTCATGTGTCAAGTGAAAATAGGGTAAATACAATAACTTTGTAAAAGTATGTAAGAAGTAGAAGTGGGAAAAGTAAAAGTACTGTATTTAAAATAGCAAGGGGGAGACATGTCAGTTAATAAATTATATGCCGTTTATGAGGGAGATAACTTCTTAGATTGTGGTACGGCTAGTGAACTTGCAGAGCGTTTTAATACAAACTTAGCAAATATATATTCAAAAGTGAGCAAAGAACGTAAGGCACGAAAAAAGGGGCAATCATTTTCTGATAATACTTTACATTGGTATTGTTTTGAAGAATAAAAATAATAAAAGAGATGTCAGATGACTTAAAGATTAGCAAAATTATATTGCCATACTTTTACACACCTGCCATCTTCTCTCATTTAGAGGAGGCTATTTAAATTAGATTAGAAAGGGAAGTACTCAAAATGGAAGAAATATTTAGACATACATGGCTACTTTTTACCGCACTCTTGAAAAACTGGCCCTCCTTGGTTATTGTGACGGGAATTTTGAGCGGTCTGTATCGCCGATTTTCCAAAAAACAACAAAGTCAGCTCAAAAATATCCAAATGCATATCAAGCGGATGGAGCTATTACAAGCCATTAATAATGATTATGGACTTCAAGTGGTGAGTGGAATATTTGATGATTATGAAGCGCTTGGAGGTAACCACTATGCTCATGATCAATTTGAAAAGTATAAAAAAAGAAAATTGGAAGAAAAATAATATTTAGTAAAATCCTCTCGGAAACAACTGGAGGAGGTGCAGTAAAAAATATCTTTTAATCAGATAATTCTTATTTGAGAGCAGAAATATTAATTTTTTTTATTAAAGGTAGTATAATATTCTAGGTAATAAAACCAATAGAACGTGTAGGATGAGAATGAAAAAAAGATTACTTCTTGTTATTGTAGGTGTATTATTTATGGATATCGGATATTTTTGGTACAGCTTTAATCATGGACATCTCAGTTATTTTGTTTCTCTTCAAAAGAATGAAGAAGTTGAAATTTCAAAGGATGAGGGTAAAGCAAATGCTGAGCTATATACTTATAAAGTCAAAGGATACAGTTCAAAGGGTGTAGAGAAAGATATTGAGCTGAAATCTAGAGAGAAATTAAAAAGCGAGGTCTATCTAGAAGTTTTATATGATAGGAAAAAAGGAGTGGTAAGTTGGAAAGAGAGAACGCGATATGAAGTTCCTAAAACAGCCCTAAAGCACTTGAAATAAAAAAAGCGACTAAGGGTCGCTTTTTTATAGATATATAATTAATCTTGGTTTTTATCAAATTTGAAGAGTGGTGATACTGGACGACCTTCATGAATACGAAGAATCGCATCAGCCAAATGTTTATCTACACTCAAGTATTTTGCATTGGCCGGTTTACGGTTTTTAGTTGCAACAGAGTCTGTGATTAATACCTCGCAGATACCAGAGTTTTCGAGTAAATCAGCAGCTGTATTTGTAAATAAACCGTGACTTGCTACAGCATAGACGTCATCTGCCCCCGCTTCACGCACAACAGATGCTGCGTTTGAGAAAGTTACACCTGTATTTAAGATATCGTCAATCAAGATAACTTTTTTACCTTCGACATTCCCAATGATGTAGCCATTTTCACGTTTTGCGTCATCATCTTCATAGTCAACGATAGCAATAGGAGATTCTAAATATTCAGCAAGGCTACGCGCACGTTTGATACCAGAATTTTTTGGCGCAACAACAACAACATCATCACCAAATAATCCTTGCTTCATGTAATATTCTGCAAATAGTGGAACAGTAAAGAGGTTATCCACAGGAATATCAAAGAAACCTTGAACTTGAACTGCATGAATATCTAAAGTCAATAGACGATCAGCACCAGCCTTTACAAGCATATCAGCGACAAGTTTAGCAGTGATAGGTTCACGACTTGAAGCAGTACGGTCTTGACGTGCATATCCAAAGTATGGCATAACGATATTGACAGAGTGTGCAGAGGCACGGACGCAAGCATCAATCATAATCAATAATTCCCAAATATTATCATTGACTGGACAACTTGTTGACTGGATAATATACACATCACGATTACGAACACTCTCTTCCATATTAATCATGATTTCTCCATCAGAAAATTGTTTTGAAGTTACTTTCCCCAATGGTACATCCATAATTTTGCTGATCTTATCAGCTAACTCCGGATTTGAGTTCAGTGAAAAAAGTTTAAGTTGTGCGTCAGAATAAGTCACAGTTTTTCTCCTATTATAATATGATATGTCTATTCTACCAAATTTGTGGGGGATTTCATAGCACCACTTACGTGAAAGGGTTCACGTAAAAATAAGATTGTGCTATAATAAGAACTAACTTAAATATACTTTACTTGAAATCAAAGCCATACCTTCTCAGAGGAGTAACGAAGCTAGATTTTAGAGTTTCAATGAGGAGGCGAAATGACGCGAACAGTCGCTTTTTTTAGTGGTTTTTATGTTCCTTTTTTCGGTGGAATAGAAAGATATACTTATAATATAGCAAAAAAGTTGATAGCACGAGGTTATCGAGTGATCATTGTCACTTCCAAGCATTCTGAAACATTATCTTATGAATCTATAGATGAAGGAATTAAAATATACCGACTGCCTATTTATGATTTTGGTAAAAGGCGTTATCCATTCCTTAAAAAGAACATCCTTTATCAAAAATTATTAAAAGAAATTAAAGAAGAAGATATCGATTACTATGTTATTAATACACGGTTTCAACTGCCTTCTCTGCTAGGAGCAACACTAGCCAAAGAGAAAGGGAAACAAGCAATTGTTATTGAGCACGGTACTACTTATCTTACAGTAAATAATAAATTATTTGATAGAATTTTGCATTGTATTGAACGTCTATTAATAGCCAAAGTGAAGAGAAATTCAAGAATCTTCTATGGTGTATCGCAAGAAGCAGCAAACTGGTTAGTAGAGTTTGGGATAGAGTCTAAGGGAGTTTTATATAATGCCATAGATAGTAGTGATTTTTTAAAATATTATCAATAAAAGAAATCTGATGGTAAAATAAGAATCAGCTATGCGGGCCGTCTACAGGCTAAGTTTAAAGGTGTGGAAACACTTTTATCTGCTTTTTCTAAATTATCACAGGAATATGATAACTTGGAGCTTACCATAGCTGGGGACGGGCCAATTTATAGTGAAATGATGTCACAGTATAACCAAAAAAACATTATCTTTTTAGGTCAAGTTTCTCATGAACGTGTAATGCAGATGAATAATGAATCAGATATTTTTGTACTTTTGTCAAAAATTGAAGGTTTTTCTACAGCTCTTTTAGAAGCAGCACTTCTAAAAAATGCCATAATTACCACTAATGTGGGAGGTGCCAAAGAGCTTTTACCAGATGAAACCTACGGCTATATTGTAGAAAATGATGAAGCAGCATTAATTGAAGCATTACGTGATCTAATTACTCATCCCCAAAAATGTGTGAATATGCAAAACAAAGTTTCAGAGCGAGTCTTGCAAAACTTCACTTGGGAAAATACTGCAGATGAATTTGAAACAGCATTTCTTGAATTATAAAATAAAAAAACGAGTTGAAAAATTCAGCTTGTTTTTTGATGGTTTGATTGAAGTATTAGGTTATGAGAAGTTGATACGAAGCATGGTAAAATAAGACTTGTAATTAGACAAGAGATAGGTAAGAATTATAAAAATATAAAGTTATAAAAGTACAATCACAATCAGTATAAGCCACGGAGTAAGGAAGGAAAGAATGAAAAATAAAATATTTAAATCAATCACACTACTGATTCTAGCATTAAGTTTATCCGCTTGTGCTAAAAATACACGAGATATAAAAGAAGCAACGACAGCAGAAATAACTGTTACAACGCCCCAAGGTGAAAAGATAACTATCCCCAAAGATGTCAGCCGAGTTGTTTCACTCTCGCCAGCGGTTACACAAGTGATTGATGAACTTGGACAGAAAAAGAAGTTGATTGCGGTGGACAGCCAAAGTCCCAAGTATGTTAAGGGATTAGATAAGCTAGACCAAACAGATATTATGAGTTTGGATCTGGAAAAAATATTGGCGCTAAAACCAGAGCTATTATTTGTAACAGATCTGACGATGTTCCAATCTTCAGATGCGATAAAGAAAATTCAAGAAAAAGGGACAAAAGTTATTGTGTTACCTTCAGAAAAGAGTCTGGCGGAGATTGAGAGCAATATCAAACTTGTTGCCACAAGCTTAGATCAAAAAGCAAGTGGGGAAAAAATCGTCTCTCAAATGGAGAAAGAGATTGCAGATATAAAAAAACAAGCAGAATCAATAACGAACCGAAAATCTGTATTATTTCAAATTGCTGCCTCTCCAGAAATTTATAGCATGGGAAAAGAAACCTTTATTAATGAGATGATTGAGGACATCGGAGCTACTAATGTCATGGCAAAAGAAACAGGATCAATCAAAGTGTCCGAAGAAGCTGCTATTATGTCCAATCCCGATGTGATTCTAACGAATGTTAATTATATCCCTCATCCAGTGGATGATATTCTTCAAATGAAAAGTTGGGCGGAAGTGAAAGCAGTGAAAAACAAGGACGTTTATGCAATAGACAATGAGAGAAGTTCCCTACCTAATCATCATGTCGTCCAAGCAATGAAAGAAATGGCAAAAGTGGTATATCCAGATGTTTTCAAGAATATTAAGTAAAAAAAAGTTTGCTTTAATACTCTTTCTCCTTATTTTATCCTTATTTGTAATAGTGGTTAGTGTCAGTATGGGAAGTGCACCAATATCTTTAGGGGACTTGATGAGAATAGGGACAGGAGGAGCGGAAAATGTATCTCCGCTTTTGAAAAGCATTCTTGTTGAGGTGCGAATACCTCGTGTATTGCTCAGTTTTTTGACTGGTTTAGCACTTGGAGCCAGTGGAACCGTAATGCAATCTCTATTGCAAAATCCTCTGGCCTCCTCTTATACTCTAGGCGTTTCTTCTGGGGCATCTTTGGGGGCTTCTATTGTAATGATGTCCGGACTTAGTCTCATGACACCTGCTCTTGCAATGAGTGCGGGTGGCTTTGTCTTTGGACTGATAACAGTGTTCTTAGTTTTAATTCTCGCTCAACGCTTTTCTAAAGCGATGGATAATCAGACAATTATCCTTGTAGGGATGGTTTTCTCCTTGTTTATCAATTCTTTTTTAACGATGCTCATGACTTTTTCACCAGATTATATGCAACGCATTATTTTTTGGCAGCTGGGAAGCTTTTCTGGAGCTTCTTGGTCTAATGTGCAGCTTCTTTTTGTTATATTATTATTCAGTTTCTTTTTCTTACTTTATTTTCACAGAGAAATGGATATTTTAAGTTTTGGGGATGAATTCGCCTTGAGCCAAGGTGTGGAAGTGAGACGAACGAAGTGGATTTTAATTAGTCTATCGACTTTATTAACTGGCGTTAGTGTAGCTATGACAGGAGTTATCGGTTTTATTGATCTGATCGCACCCCATATGGCTCGCCGCCTCTTTGGCTCTACACACAAATGGGTTTTACCTAGCTCAGCCCTTCTAGGAGGACTACTTTGTGTAGTTGCAGATACGCTAGCTAGAAGTGTTCTTTCTCCAAGAGAAGTTCCTATAGGAGCTGTAACCGCTCTGGTTGGGGCACCATTTTTCTGCTATATTTTCTTTAGAAAAGGAAAAGAATGATATGTTAGAAATAAAAAATTTAGCAGTTGCTTATGATAATAAAAAAGTACTCCAAGAAATAAATTTTTCAGTAGAAACTGGCCAACGGCTCGCAATTATTGGGCCCAATGGTAGCGGGAAAACAACTCTCTTAAAGGGTATTCTTGGTCTAATAGAACATCAAGGCCAAATCAAGTTTAATAACCGATCACTTTCCTCTTTTAAGAGACTTGAACGTGCAGAAAAAGTTGCCCTTTTGTCGCAAAATCCGACCCTATATTTTTCCTACACAGTTTATGAAACCTTAATGATGGGGCTCTATACTCAGCTACGAAAAAGATTCATGGCTGTGGCGGGGCGAGAAGATAAAGAGCGCGTTCTACAGGTGATGAAGGAACTCAACCTGTACGAAATAAGAAAGAGACAGCTTTCTACCCTTTCAGGAGGACAATTACAGCGGGTGTTTTTTGCTCGCACCCTTTTACAAAATCCTGATATCATTTTATTAGATGAGCCAAATAACCATTTAGATATATATTATCAGTTGGAAATGTTACGCTATCTAGATAAATATTTAGACCAAGAAAAAACAGTGATTGCTGTTTTTCATGATATTAATTTAGCACTTTCTTTCTCGGAAAATATTTTGGTATTGAAAGAAGGTAAAGTCTTATCTCATGGAAAAGCCGAAGAAATACTCACAAGAGATTTTTTGATACAACTCTACCAGACAGATGTTTTAGATTACATGCTGAAGAAACATACATTTTGGCAAAAAATTGAGGAGAAAAAGAAGAGTTAAAATTTTAACAGATGCTATTAAAAATACTTTTGGGCGCAAAATCTATAAAAACTAGCCTCCTAATTTGGAGGCTAGTTTTTTCATTGGGTATGAATTTTCTTTTTAGCGGCTTCAATCATTCTTGCTTTTTTTTCAAAGGCTCGCTCGAAGAAAGTATGGGAACCAAACTTTTCAGACAAGAAATCTTGCATATGTTGGTAGTTTGCTTCCATGTCTAAGATGTTGATAAGGCTAGGACGATCCGAAATACTGTCAGTGTTACTGAACTGATTATAATGATAGAGCGGTTTACATAAATAGGCAATCTTATGAGAAAAGAAGTAAAGCTGCGTGTTGATATAAACATCTTCTCCCATACTTTCAGCTTGAAAAGTCACTTGATCAAAAACTTCTTTTTTTACTAAACGATTCCAGAGCATATTGCCAAAGGCAAAGCTTCGTCCTTTAATACGCTTCAGTGATTGATTTTCTTCTAAAATTTTTGGTGCGTGCATGATTGTCCCATTTTTGTAGTAATCACAGTAGACCATATCGTAAGAGGGATCTTGTTGTGCGAAATGATACAAGTCTTCAAGCATAGTAGGTTCAATCCAATCATCACTGTCAATACAAAGAACATAAGTGCCTTTTGCTTTTTTTAGGGCATCACGCCGAGCAAAAGAAGAACCTTGGTTCTGAGCTTTATCAATAAGGTGAATACGAGAATCCCTATTTAGATAGTCTTTGACAATCATTAAAGAACGATCTGTGGAGGCGTCATCCACACAGATAATTTCGAAATTTTGATATGTCTGATTTAGAATACTATCGAGGCATTTTTCTAAACTGTGCTGTGCATTATAAATGGGAAGCAAGATAGAAATTTTTTCCTGTGTCGAAGGTTTGTTTTTGAGCTGATTTAAAATTTTTTGATGTTGTCTTCTTTTGTAGTTAGCGCGTGTTTCAAACAGGAGTATTTTTTTAGCAGCAGGAGTAATAAGGGCAGAAAGCTTCATTTGAGTCCTTTAAAAAATTAGTATTGTTTAAATATTATAACATATGCCTAACATAAGTAAGTCGGATATTGAGGAAGAATCATAATTTTGCTATACTTAGATGTTATATAGCATCAAAATGCTACTAAGGATATGGGAAATGAAAGAAATAACAAAAAATGAGCAGCGTGAGATTCAACTAGAACTCATGTCTTATATTGACAAGATTTGCCGTGAGCAAGGGATAGACTATTCTATCGGTGCTGGAACCCTTCTTGGTTCGGTCAAATATAAGGGGTATATTCCTTGGGATGATGATATAGATATGATGTTGACACGTCCTAACTATGAGCGCTTAATGACGGCTCTTATGGATGACTTACCTGAGCATTTTACACTCTTGTATTACAAAAATCACACTGCTTATTTACCGTTTGCTAAATTGTATGATAATCGTACTTACTTTGTAAGTGAGTTAGACACTTTAAATAAAGGTACCGGCCTTTTTATCGATATTTTTCCTCTGGATAGCTTACCTGAAGACAAACGTGAAGGGGAAAGATTTAAGAAAAAAGTACGCACAGCAGTAACGCAGCTTGTTTCTTCAGCACCCAACGGTTTGTCGTATGCTAGCTCTGAGAAACGTCTCTACTTTATAGCGAAGACTCTTCTATGGCTCCCTTATCATCTACGTTATCGTGGACGAAGCAGAAGCTTAGCGGAGAAAGTTGATTTGCTCATGCAAAAATACAATGATCAAAATCAAAAGTTCTGTAATTTTGTTTGGTCACCCCCAAAGAGAACGGCTTACTTTGACAAGGCAATTTTTACAGAATATGAAGATATTGACTTTGAAAATTTAAAGTTGAAAAAAATCAAAAATCATGATATCTATTTGACGGAGCTTTATGGATTATGGCGTAATCCCCCAAAGAAAAAGGCTGTTCGTAACCATAGTTATTACCACTGGTATTGGAAAGATGAGAAATGACCACAACTGCTGTACTTGTTGCCACTTATAATGGCGAAAAATTATTAAAAAAACAACTGGATACAATTCGGGAGCAAGAACTGAAACCAGACTTTGTACTTTTCCGAGATGATCGCTCTACCGATAATACAGTGAGCTTTTTGAAGTCTTATATTGAACAATATGCTCTAGAAAATTGGATAATCAAGATAAACGAGAAAAACATAGGTTGGCGTTTAAATTTTCGACAACTTTTAGTGGATACTCTTGATTATGATATCGATATTGCTTTCTTTTCCGATCAAGACAATATTTGGCATTTAGACAAGAATAAGCATCAAGTACAGGTTATGGAAGCACATCCTGAGATGGAGTTGCTTTCTGCAGATATCCAAGTTGAAAAAATTTCAGAAGAAGTTGCAGATTTACCACGTTGGTTTAAGTATTTTGAGTTTAATAAGGAACAAGCATTTTCAAAATATCCACCCCGTTTTGGTTATTCTTCTTATCGTGTAGGATGGGTCGTAGCTATGCGTCGTTCGTTTATTGCTGATATCGTCAAATATTGGAAGCCAGAATATAATATTACCCATGATGTACTGGTTGCGGCGCTTTCTAGTTTAACAGAGACAGGCTATAACCTCAACGAAATAGTGGGGACACATCTACTTCATGATCGCAATGCCACCGGTGATAAACTATTGACTTTAAGCTCACCAAAGCAGGTTCATGTGGAAGAGCTTTATAAGTTCGTTGGATTTTATGATGTCATGTATCAAGTTTTACAAATGCGTGGATCGCAGTATGCACCTCAAGTAAAAGCATATTATGACTTTTATGTAAAACGTCATGCCATGGCACGTGATAATAAGTTTTGGGGTGTGTTCACCCAGATATTTAGCGACTGGAAGTTTTATGGAGGAATGAGTGGTCGTTTACGTGATGTCATATTTGCTTTTAAAAAGTAGAGAGAAGGATTTTCAGTGTACGATCATTATTTAGAAAAATATATTGCTCGACATTTAGATCATCAGGATGATGAATACTACAAATTTGGCTATCGCGCTTTTGGTCCATATCTTTTTGGGCTAAGCACTTGGCTTTACCAAGATCTTAGAAAAAATAATTTGAACAGAATTTTATTTTTAGCACGAGATGGCTACATGGTCAAGAAAGCATTTGACCTCCTGTTTTCAGGTAATGACAAATATCAAGAAAAAATAAAGAGTAGTTACATCTATGCTTCGCGTCGGAGCTTTGCTGTGCCAACTTTGGTAAATTGCCAAAGTCCTAAGGAACTTTTTGAAAAATATCCTTACCTCAAAACCAGCTTTGGGAAAGCTTTAAAGAAATTAGGCTTAACAAATAAAGATTTGGACGGTTTACCAGAACCCTTACTCAATATAGTATTTAATGATTCAGAAGAGCTTTTAAAACATCAAGAGGCGCGTGGTGTATTAGAAGCACTATTTCCAAAAATTGTTCAAAATAGCCGACAAGAAGCTACGCTTTTACAGGCTTATTTTAAGCAAGAAGCCATCCAAGGAGATGTCGCTCTTTTTGACATCGGGTGGCATGGCACTTTACAAAAAGCCCTTTTTGAATTAAAAGCTGAACTCAGTATAAAGAGTGTGACAGGCTATTATACAGGCATACTCCCCAAAAAATCGGAGAGTGGCTTAACTCAAAGCAAGGGCTATTTGTTCGATACCCATCATGGTCAGGCTTACTATAAATTTATGGGCTTGAGCTTTCCGATCTTTGAGCGGCTTTTTCAGCCTCAGGAAGGATCTTGTATTGGATTCAAAAAGAAAGAAGACCGTATAGTACCTCTGCTGGAAGAATTTTTACATGATGTGGGAAGTCCCGATCAGCGGAATCTTTTGGCTATCCAAGCTGGTGCTTTAGCATTTGTCGAAAATTTTGCGTCAGATTTGCCAGAGGATAGCCCTTATTGGGACAAGAAAGATGCAATCTTTTGGTTTAGTGGTTTTGAGGCAGTCATTAAGACCCCTACTCAAGCGGAAGCTAAAGCACTAGGAAGCTTAACGTTGGAGAATGAAGGAGAGATATATTCTTTGGCCGCGCCGAAAAATGCTTTTGCTTATCTCTTTAGACCCAAGGACTTGATGAGAGATTTTAATAAGAGTTGGAAAGTAGCCTTTTTAAAAAGACTTGTGAAGCTGCCACTCCCATATTATGAACTTTTGAAAAAGTACTACAAATTAGATGTCTGAAATATAAAAAATCATATCAATTATTGATATGATTTTTTTTGAGAAAGTAGAGGATTTGGTTTACCTTAATTATGTTTAATCAAGCGGAGCATGAGACTCTTAAAATATTGAAATTCAGGTTTACGATGATAGATAAGTAGAAGTAAACCATTAGGTAAGAGGAGTGCTACAATCAAGCTAAGGAAGAAAACTAACCAATGATTTGTAAAAAGAGTTAATAATAGAATAGATAAGCTACTCAAAACCAAGATTAAACCAAAAACAGCAAGATATTTTATCTGTTCAATAATATAATCAGAAATAGGACGATCAAAAAGCGGAGAATAGATATATTTAGGGAAACTATAACCATATAAGATAAGAGTACTTAAAAAGGTTCCAAGAAGCACACCTGTCAGTCCCATAAAAGTTACAAAGAGGAGTGAAAGGCCTAGATTAAGGACAGCACCGATAACTGGGATATGTCGATTTTCGTAGAAAATACCTGACGCATCTTGGAAAAGACGAATTGGTTTGCGCATTCCTAAGATATAAAAATTAAGGACAATCATCACTAAAATCGGAAAGCTTAATATGAATTTTTCCCCGAGCCAGACAATGATGAAGGGCTGCATAACAAGGAGGAGTGCAGCAGATACAGCTGTAAAAATCCAGAAAGTAGCAAAACTTAAATTTTTATAAACCTCAAAGGATTTTTTTGTATCTTTTTCAGTCAGGAGATTTCCGATGCTGGCGGTTAAACCACCGAGTGCTGCCATTAAAAGCCCGGAAAGGTTACCAGTGATTAAGCTATAGTTAGAGTATAACCCCATCGTTGTTAAACCTAGAAACTTTGTAATGACTAAGCTATCTGAACCCATGACAACGAAGGTACCAATATTATGATAAAACATACCATAAATTTGCTTTTTGAATCGATGTAAGATTTCCGGTTCCAGCTTGCGGATATTTTTTTCTTTTAACCAGGGATAGCGTTTGTCAGCAAAAGCTTGAATTAAAATATTTTCAACGATTGAGAGGACTAAAGCTGAGATAAGATAAAGGATAAAGCTTTTGAAAACAAAAAGGACAATGATATAAGCAATATTGACAACGAGAGTGTAAAGTGTGTCAAAAATGTTCACAATATAATTCTTTTGGTCAGCATACAAAATACTGCGCTTGTAACTAAAAAGATACCCAGCTACACTATTAGCTAAAAAGAGCAAATAAATAATGAAGACATTATCGTTGATACCTTGATAAGAACTAAAAAAGTTCAAGAAAGGTAACAATAAGAGACCCAGAACAGTTACAATAACGGCAACGATACGGTAGGCTGTCCGATAAAAATGCATGAGAGACTTCATAGTCTCTGTATCATTTTCAGCAATATAGCGATACATATTAAACACAATAGCACTACCAATACCTAATTCCGCAATGGAGAGCATAGAAAGAATACTAGTAAACAATCCATTTAGTCCTTGGTAACTGATACCTAGCGTATAGATAAAGGCTGTCCGGGTTACAAAACCGAGAATCATGCCAATTATTTTTTGAATAATAGTAAAAGATGAATTTCGTAATGAGTTAACGACTCGCATCGAATTTTCCTTTTCAATTAATATTTAAAAATCACTTTAATTATAGCACTATTTTAAAGACTTCCGTCCTCTCTCTTGCGAGCGGGCTTAAAACTTGAGTAAAGCAAGCGCATTCTTTTTGCAAGAGATAAGTTTACAAAAGCCATAGGCACTGGTTTTATCAAGCTTTTTTTATACTAGAAAATATAGTATAATAGGCACAGTGCTGTTCTATGCAAAAATGAGTTGACTTGCTAAAAGAAAATTGATTTTTGGATAGAAGGTTGAAGCATAAAAAGCCTCAAAAAGTGGGAGAGAAAATGACAAAAAAAACTTTCAAAATGAATTTTGCAGGACGTAGCCTTGTGGTTGAAACAGGTCAAGTTGCCAAACAAGCTAATGGAGCTGTTGTCGTTCGTTATGGTGATACAACGGTACTTACTGCAGCAACCATGTCAAAGAAAAAGGCAGCAGGAGATTTTTTCCCACTGCAAGTCAACTATGAAGAAAAAATGTATGCCGCAGGTAAGTTCCCGGGTGGTTTTAACAAACGTGAAGCACGCCCCTCGACTTATGCTACATTAACTGCACGCTTAATTGACCGCCCTATTCGCCCAATGTTTGCCGAAGGATTCCGCAATGATGTTCAGGTTATTAATACTGTTCTTTCCTACGATGAAAATGCGAGTGGGCGTATGGCGGCGATGTTTGGTAGTTCACTAGCCCTTGCTATTTCTGATATACCCTTTGATGGTCCTATAGCAGGTGTTGAAGTAGGCTATGTGGATGGCGAAATCGTGATTAATCCAGATGTAGCCCAAGCAGAGGCCTCTGACTTAGAACTTGCAGTAGCAGGTAATATTGATGCCATTAACATGGTAGAGTCTGGTGCCAAAGAATTGTCAGAAGCGATCATGCTGGAGGCACTGCTTGCAGGGCATGCAGCAGTCAAAGAGTTGATTGCGTTCCAAAATGAAATCGTAGCGCAAGTAGGCAAAGAGAAAGTAGAAGTGGAGCTTCTTCGAGTGGATGAAGAGCTTAAAGCCGAAATCATTGCTGCCTATAATAAAGACTTGCAAGCAGCTGTACAAGTGGAAGAAAAACTTGCTCGTGAAGCTGCAACAGTAGCAGTGAAAGATCGCGTCAAGGAAGAATATGAAGAGAAGTACGCTGATCATGAAGAATTTTCACGCATTATGCGTGACGTATCCGAAATTCTTGAGGGTATGGAACATACAGAAGTCCGTCGCTTGATTACAGAAGATAAAGTCCGTCCTGATGGTCGTAAAGTAGATGAGATTCGTCCTTTAGCAGCAGAGATTGATTTCACGCCTAATACTATTACCCATGGTTCTGCTCTCTTTACTCGGGGGCAGACTCAAGCTTTGTCAACTTTGACTTTGGCTCCGATGAGAGAAGCTCAAACTATAGACGGTTTAGATTTGGAATATAAAAAACGCTTCATGCATCATTATAACTTCCCGCAGTATTCAGTAGGAGAAACGGGCCGCTATGGAGCGCCTGGCCGTCGTGAAATTGGGCATGGTGCTTTAGGGGAGCGGGCTTTGGAGCAAGTAATGCCCTCTTTGGAGGAATTTCCTTATGCGATTCGTTTAGTTGCAGAAGTTTTGGAATCAAACGGTTCCTCATCACAAGCTTCAATTTGTGCGGGTACTTTAGCCTTAATGGCTGGAGGTGTACCTATCAAAGCTCCTGTAGCCGGCATCGCGATGGGACTCATTTCAGATGGTGCAAATTATTCTATTTTGACAGATATTCAAGGACTTGAAGACCATTTTGGTGATATGGACTTCAAGGTTGCTGGAACACGAGAAGGCATTACAGCCCTACAAATGGATATTAAAATTTCAGGAATCACAGCAGAGATTTTGGCAGAGGCGCTCGCTCAAGCTAAACGTGCACGTTTGGAAATTTTAGATGTGATTGAAGCGACAATTGCGGAACCACGTGCTACACTTGCACCTTCTGCTCCTAAAATTGATACGATTAAGATTGATACAGACAAGATTAAGATTGTTATCGGTAAAGGTGGCGAAACGATAGATAAGATTATCGAAGAAACCGGGGTGAAAATTGATATTGATGAAGACGGCCTTTGTTCTATCTTTTCATCTGATCAAGCTGCCATTGATCATGCCAAGGAAATTATTGCAGAGCTTGTACGTGAAGCTAAGGTAGGTGATGTTTACGAGGCCAAAGTTGTTCGCATTGAAAAATTTGGAGCTTTCGTACATCTTTTCGGACGTACGGATGCGATGGTACATATTTCAGAAATGGCATGGCAGCGTACAAATAGAGTTGAAGATGTTGTGAAACTTGGAGATACAGTCAAAGTCAAAATTACAAAAATTGATGATAAAGGACGTGTCGACGCTTCTATGCGTGCATTGGTCGAAAAACCAAAAGACTATGTCGAACCAGAGCATAAACCACGTGAACGTCGTAATGGGAATGCGGGTAACGGCCGTCGT
Source organism: Lactococcus garvieae (assembly GCF_016027715.1). Classification (NCBI taxonomy): domain Bacteria; kingdom Bacillati; phylum Bacillota; class Bacilli; order Lactobacillales; family Streptococcaceae; genus Lactococcus; species Lactococcus garvieae. Next base: position 1,369,431 of record NZ_CP065691.1, on the reverse strand, counting down.
CCTTACGATAAAGGAAAAGACGGCAAAACAAAAGAGCATCCGTTTGAACGTCGTGAACGTAAAGCTCCCGGTGTAGATGAAGAATTTCCAGAGTTGTCAACGACAAGACCTGAATAATAAAAGAGTAAGGCGCAGTGCAATGCGCTTTTCCTATAGATTTTTGCTATAATAAATAAATATGAAAAATAAAAAGAGAGGCTTTTGGCAGGAAGCCATCCGTGTCACAAAGGAAAATGACCCTGCTGCACGAACAGGGCTAGAAGTTCTCTTAACCTATCCAGGAGTAAAAGCACTGGCTGCGCATCGTTTCAGTCACTGGCTTTGGAAACATAACTTTAAACTTTGGGCCAGAATGAATTCACAATTTTGGCGATTTTGGACTCAGATAGAAATTCATCCGGGAGCAAAAATTGCTCATGGTGTCTTTATTGACCACGGCTCAGGCTTGGTCATCGGAGAAACAGCCATTGTGGAAACCAATGTGAAACTTTACCATGGAGTTACCTTAGGGGGAACAGGTAAAGATAAAGGAAAACGGCATCCTACGGTACGTCAAGGTGCTTTGATTTCAGCGCACTCACAACTACTGGGTCCGATCGAAATTGGTGAAAATGCCAAAGTAGGTGCGGGGGCAGTTGTTGTAAGCGATGTCCCCTCTGATGTTACTGTTGTTGGAATTCCAGCTAAGGTGGTACGGGTTAAGGGACAAAAAGATTCAGATAAAATTTCGACGATAGAAGAAAAAAGGGAGGCCAGCTATCATGCTTCACATCTATAACACGATGACCAGAAAAATCGAGGAGTTTCATCCCCTCGAGAAAAATAAAATAAAAATGTATGTGTGTGGGCCGACAGTGTATAACTATATCCATATAGGAAATGCTCGATCTGTTGTTGCTTTTGACCTGGTGCGCAGATACATGGAATACCGTGGTTTTGAAGTAAACTATGTCTCTAACTTTACAGATGTTGATGATAAGATTATCAAGGGAGCTGCGCAAGAACACATGACAGCTCAAGAACTTTCAGACAAGTATATTTCCGCCTTTTACCAAGACATTGATGCACTGAATGTGAAGCGAGCCAGTGCGAATCCTCGTGCTACAGAGTATATTGACAAAATGATTGAGTTTATTCAAGAGTTAATAGCAAAAGGCTTTGCATACGAATCAGAAGGGGATGTTTATTTCCGTGTATCAAAATCAGAAGGATATGCAAAACTCGCTAACAAAAATTTAGAAGAGTTGCTAGAAGGCGCATCTGGTCGCACAGATGAGGAAACATCACGTAAAGAAAGTTCAGCTGATTTTGCCTTATGGAAAGCAGCAAAAGATGGTGAAGTTTCTTGGAAGAGCCCATGGGGCGAAGGACGTCCAGGCTGGCACATTGAATGCTCTGTAATGAGTAGCGATCTCTTGGGAGATACTCTGGATATCCATGCTGGTGGAGCAGACTTAGAATTTCCCCATCATACAAATGAAATAGCTCAATCGGAAGCAAAAACTGGGAAGAAATTCGTCAATTATTGGATGCATAACGGTTTTGTTAACGTGAGTGGTGAAAAAATGTCTAAGTCACTAGGAAATTTTAAAACTGTTCATGAAATGCTAGAAGTTGTGAATCCAACAGTACTTCGCTTTTTCTTGGCTACAACACATTATCGTCGTCCAGTTAATTTCACAGATGAAGCGGTTCAGGATGCGGAAAATAATGTGAAGAAGATTGAGAATGCTTATCGAAATCTTGATGTTTCTGATAGCAGTGACCTTGAAGTGCTTGGTAAATATAAAGCAGACTTTGAAGCAGCTATGGATGAAGATTTTAATATTGCAAATGGTCTGACGGTCTTTTATGATTTCATTAGCTGGGTGAACAAAGGCAATGGCGGTCCCGAAGTTAAAGCATTCTTTGACGATGTGCTTTTGATTTTAGGCGTCCAGTTTGACTCAGAAGTGAAGCAACTTGATGATGATATTGAAAAATTAATTGAAGCGAGAGAAGAAGCTCGTGCTGCGCGTGATTTTGCACAGGCTGATAAAATTCGTGATGATTTAAAGAGTCAAGGTATTATTTTAGAAGATACAACCCAAGGTGTGAGGTGGCACCGTGAATAAGAAAGATGCAGAATTACTGAATGGTGTTGCATTGGCTTATATTGGAGATGCAGTTTACGAGGTTTTTGTAAGAGATTATTTACTAAGTAAAGGCCTTACAAAGCCTGGAGAGCTACAACGTCAGGCCACCAAGTATGTATCAGCAAAAGCACAGGCTGCTTTGATTCGTAAGATGGAAGAAGAAAACTTTCTTACTGAAGAAGAGATGAACTATTTTAAGCGTGGGCGAAATGCTCACTCGAAGACTACCGCTAAAAATACAGATGTCGTAACTTATCGAATATCGACAGGTTTTGAGGCAGTTGTGGGCTTTTTACACTTGACTGAAAAGACAGAGCGTTTAAATAGTTTTGCGGAATTTTGTCTTAAAAATGCGGACATATCTGCAAAATAGTTCAAAATATTTCTCAAAAGTCTCTTTTTTAGTTACAATACATATCAAGAGATGTATATTAAAAAAAGAAGCTAGGCAAGAAATATGTATAGAGTAATTACAATGTCAGGCTACGACGAACCATGGTGGTTTTTTGAAGATTGGCAAAAAGATATTGAATCAGTAGATGAATACGAAGACTTCTATCAAGCTTTGAAAAAATATAAGAGTGAATGGCTAAAAATGGCCAAAAGCTATAAAGAGTTTAAGAGCCAAGATGATATGCTCGCAGCATTCTGGAGAAACGGAGATGAAATCTGGTGTGAAGAGTGTGCAGGATATCTTCAGCGCTATCAAAGCTTGATGCTTTTAGAAGATTGGCATGTGCTTCCAGCCGAAAAAAAACGCTGGGCTTATGGCAAATCATCTGGAGAATTACCTCCTAAATTCTGTAACAAGTTTTGGGATAAAGAGTAATCAGAAAAAAGACATTTAAAGGATATCCTTTAAATGTCTTTTTATCTAAACATAAGTTAAAGCAAAACATTATTGACTTTGGGTTTATTTTGTTATAATTATTTTATAATTAAATTCTAATCCGAAGGAAGGGAGGCTCAGTGTGAAAAAACTTTTGCTTATAACTGATATTGTTCTTATTCTTACAGCAGTCCTCTTGATTTTTGCAGTTCGTCAAACCCCACGACCAGCTGCTGCTCCTACGATTGAGAAAACTATTACGCATACGAAGACAATCGATATTGAACAGATTAAATTAGGAAATTTTGAGACGATTCATGGAGATTGGGTGAATTCAAAAAGTGACATTGATAACCGTAAGGCGAGTATCTTAGAAAATACAGTGACCAAGCAAAAGCGGGACTTCTATCTTCAATATGGCGGAGTGAACGATCAAACGGGTCAGGTTTATCTATGGATGTATCTCGAAGGAATTGCTCCGGAAAATGGTTCAAGATTTGAGATATATCCCAAGGGCTCCGTGATTCCAGTAAAATTAGAAAATGGTGATATTGATTATTCTGGCACACATGATCCAACTTCCAAAGAAAAGGATCGCATTCTCCCTGAAGGTTCAGTACGTACAGCAGAAGAACTTCATTCTTTAGTATTGTATCGGGACACGGAAATAATGCTTTAATTGATATTGAGGAAAATACTCTTGAAAAAATTTTTGAAAAGAGTTAAAATAGGTCTATCATAAAACTCGATGGTCAAGGCTCGGGAAGATATGTGCTTTTTGGCATGTATTTTTCACTAGCTTTGGCTTTTTGTTTTGTAAAAAAATGGAGAAATTATGGAATTTCAAGAAAAATATGATGTTATAGTGATTGGTGCAGGTCATGCCGGGGTAGAAGCAGCTCTAGCTTCAGCTCGCATGGGGACCAAAACACTTTTATTAACAATAAATCTCGACATGGTTGCTTTTATGCCTTGTAACCCTTCTATTGGTGGTTCTGCGAAAGGAATCGTGGTGAGGGAGATAGATGCCTTAGGCGGAGAAATGGGACGTAATATTGATAAAACTTACATCCAGATGAAAATGCTAAATACCGGTAAGGGGCCCGCAGTTCGTGCGCTCCGTGCCCAAGCAGACAAAGCCCTTTATTCTCAAGAAATGAAGCATACTATAGAAAACCAAGAAAACCTTACTTTGCGCCAAGCGATGGTTGAGGAGATTCTGGTGGAAGCTGAGAAAGTAACAGGAGTAAAGGTTACGACAGGAGCAAAATATGCCGCAGAAGCAGTAATCGTGACAACTGGTACCGCCTTGCGTGGGGAAATTATCATTGGGGAACTTAAATATTCTTCTGGACCAAACAACTCACTTGCCTCAGTTAGTTTAGCTGATAATTTACGTAACTTAGGATTTGAAATTGGTCGTTTCAAAACAGGAACACCTCCACGTGTGCTCTCTTCAAGCATTAACTATGATGCAACCGAGATACAACCTGGAGATGAGAAACCAAATCACTTTAGCTTCTTATCGAAAGATGAAGACTACCTTAAAGACCAAATCCCTTGTTGGTTAACTTATACAAGTAAAACCAGCCATGAAATTATTCAAGAGAATTTGCATCGAGCGCCAATGTTTTCTGGAATTGTAAAGGGAGTTGGACCTCGTTATTGTCCTTCTATAGAAGATAAAGTAGTAAGATTTGCTGACAAACCACGCCATCAACTTTTCTTAGAACCAGAAGGGCGTAATACAGAAGAAGTCTATATTCAAGGTTTATCAACGAGCTTGCCAGAAGATGTACAGTTTGATTTAGTTCGTTCTATTCCTGGACTTGAAGAAGCAAAAATGATGCGTACAGGTTATGCGATTGAATACGATGTAGTTCTTCCACACCAGCTTCGTCCAACATTAGAAACAAAACTAATTTCGGGATTGTTTACTGCTGGACAGACAAATGGGACTTCGGGTTATGAAGAAGCAGCAGGGCAAGGTTTAGTTGCGGGGATGAACGCGAGTCTTAAAGTTCAAGGCAAAGAAGAACTTATTCTTAAGCGCAGTGATGCCTATATTGGGGTAATGATTGACGACCTTGTAACAAAAGGAACACTTGAACCTTATCGTTTGTTGACTTCCCGTGCAGAATATCGCCTAATTTTACGACATGACAATGCAGATACGCGCTTAACAAATATCGGTCGTGAAATAGGCCTTGTTGATGATGAACGCTGGAATGCTTATCAAGAAAAAATGTCTTCTTATCAAGCAGAAATCACACGTCTTAACAAGGAAAAACTCAAACCTTTAGCTGAAACTCAAGAAAAACTAGGAATGATGGGATTTGGTCCAATTAAAGATGCATTGACCGGTGTCGAATTTTTAAAACGCCCAGAAGTTAAGTATGCGGACGTAATCAACTTTGTTGGTGCAGCACCCGTAGAGATAGATCGTACAGTAATTGAGCTTATTGAAACAGAAGTTACTTATGAAGGCTATATCAAAAAAGCGAAAGAGCAAGTAGAAAAAATGCACCGTTTAGAAGCGAAACGGATTCCTAAAAATATGAACTGGGACGCTCTTGACAGTATTGCTACGGAAGCACGCCAAAAATTCAAGAAGATTAATCCAGAAACTTTAGGCCAAGCCAGTCGTATTTCTGGTGTAAATCCTGCAGATATTTCTATTTTGATGGTTTATCTTGAAGGAAAAAGATAAAATAGTCCAAACAATCCAAAAGGATTGTTTTTTTTAGCGTTAAAGAAGCTGACAACGGCGGGGTTTTCCGAACGTAGGCGAAAAAAAAGGTAAAAATTCACAGTTTATTCTTGACAGCTGGGAGGTAGTTTGATAGAATATAATAGTTGTCGCGAGAGAGCACATCTCTTGAGAGAGCGATAGACCTTTGAAAACTGAATAAAGTAGAATGACTATATGCGAGAAGGGAACTTCTTGTATACCAACTGTCAATTCAATAATGAAAGACAAAACAAAAACACAGCCAGTTCATTTGTGAACTAAAATTAAATGAGAGTTTGATCCTGGCTCAGGACGAACGCTGGCGGCGTGCCTAATACATGCAAGTCGAGCGATGATTAGAGATAGCTTGCTATCTTTATGAAGAGCGGCGAACGGGTGAGTAACGCGTGGGAAATCTGCCGAGTAGCGGGGGACAACGTTTGGAAACGAACGCTAATACCGCATAACAATGAGGATCGCATGATTCTTATTTAAAAGAAGCAAATGCTTCACTACTTGATGATCCCGCGTTGTATTAGCTAGTTGGTAGTGTAAAGGACTACCAAGGCGATGATACATAGCCGACCTGAGAGGGTGATCGGCCACACTGGGACTGAGACACGGCCCAGACTCCTACGGGAGGCAGCAGTAGGGAATCTTCGGCAATGGGGGCAACCCTGACCGAGCAACGCCGCGTGAGTGAAGAAGGTTTTCGGATCGTAAAACTCTGTTGTTAGAGAAGAACGTTAAGTAGAGTGGAAAGTTACTTAAGTGACGGTATCTAACCAGAAAGGGACGGCTAACTACGTGCCAGCAGCCGCGGTAATACGTAGGTCCCAAGCGTTGTCCGGATTTATTGGGCGTAAAGCGAGCGCAGGTGGTTTCTTAAGTCTGATGTAAAAGGCAGTGGCTCAACCATTGTGTGCATTGGAAACTGGGAGACTTGAGTGCAGGAGAGGAGAGTGGAATTCCATGTGTAGCGGTGAAATGCGTAGATATATGGAGGAACACCGGAGGCGAAAGCGGCTCTCTGGCCTGTAACTGACACTGAGGCTCGAAAGCGTGGGGAGCAAACAGGATTAGATACCCTGGTAGTCCACGCCGTAAACGATGAGTGCTAGCTGTAGGGAGCTATAAGTTCTCTGTAGCGCAGCTAACGCATTAAGCACTCCGCCTGGGGAGTACGACCGCAAGGTTGAAACTCAAAGGAATTGACGGGGGCCCGCACAAGCGGTGGAGCATGTGGTTTAATTCGAAGCAACGCGAAGAACCTTACCAGGTCTTGACATACCAGTGCTATCCTTAGAGATAAGGAGTTCCTTCGGGACACTGGATACAGGTGGTGCATGGTTGTCGTCAGCTCGTGTCGTGAGATGTTGGGTTAAGTCCCGCAACGAGCGCAACCCTTATTACTAGTTGCCATCATTAAGTTGGGCACTCTAGTGAGACTGCCGGTGATAAACCGGAGGAAGGTGGGGATGACGTCAAATCATCATGCCCCTTATGACCTGGGCTACACACGTGCTACAATGGATGGTACAACGAGTCGCCAACCCGCGAGGGTGCGCTAATCTCTTAAAACCATTCTCAGTTCGGATTGCAGGCTGCAACTCGCCTGCATGAAGTCGGAATCGCTAGTAATCGCGGATCAGCACGCCGCGGTGAATACGTTCCCGGGCCTTGTACACACCGCCCGTCACACCACGGAAGTTGGGAGTACCCAAAGTAGGTTGCCTAACCGCAAGGAGGGCGCTTCCTAAGGTAAGACCGATGACTGGGGTGAAGTCGTAACAAGGTAGCCGTATCGGAAGGTGCGGCTGGATCACCTCCTTTCTAAGGAATATAAAAAAAGATGTTGTTCTACTTTATTCAGTTTTGAGGGGTCTATAAAGACCATACAAGCAGTCTTTTGATGCAAGATAGAGAAGATTGCGTTGAGAGAAGGGGCCTTAGCTCAGCTGGGAGAGCGCCTGCTTTGCACGCAGGAGGTCAGCGGTTCGATCCCGCTAGGCTCCATAAGATACGGAAGTATCTTGTCAACGAAGACGTAAAAATAGGAATTGATCATTGAAAACTAAATAACAATATCTTATAACGATAAATAAACCGAGAAATGTTTTAAACATTTCTGTAAAGCTGCGAATTATTTTAAATAGTTCGAAAAAACTTATACTTGTTTTAATGGCAAAGTTAATAAGGGCGCACGGTGGATGCCTTGGCATTAAGAGCCGAAGAAGGACGTGACTAACGACGATATTCTAGGGGGAGCAGTAAGTACGCATTGATCCCTAGGTCTCCGAATGGGGAAACCCACTATGTTATGCATAGTATCCGTAAGTGAATACATAGCTTACGTGAAGGTAACGCAGAGAACTGAAACATCTAAGTACCTGCAGGAAGAGAAAGTAAAAACGATTTCCTAAGTAGCGGCGAGCGAACGGGAAACAGGCCAAACCAAGAAGCTTGCTTCTTGGGGTTGTAGGACTGCAACGTGGACTTAAAGTTTATAGAAGAATTACCTGGGAAGGTAAGCCAAAGAGAGTAATAGCCTCGTATTTGAAATAGACTTTATACCTAGCAGTATCCTGAGTAGGGCTGGACACGCGAAATCCAGTTTGAATCCGGGAGGACCATCTCCCAAGCCTAAATACTCCTTAATGACCGATAGTGAACCAGTACCGTGAGGGAAAGGTGAAAAGAACCCCGGGAGGGGAGTGAAATAGCACCTGAAACCGTGTGCCTACAAGAAGTTCGAGCCCGTCAATGGGTGAGAGCGTGCCTTTTGTAGAATGAACCGGCGAGTTACGTTATGATGCGAGGTTAAGCTGAAGAGGCGGAGCCGTAGCGAAAGCGAGTCTGAATAGGGCGCTTTAGTATCATGATGTAGACCCGAAACCTAGTGACCTATCCATGAGCAGGTTGAAGGTGCGGTAAGACGCACTGGAGGACCGAACCAGGACACGTTGAAAAGTGTTTGGATGACTTGTGGATAGCGGAGAAATTCCAAACGAACTGGGAGATAGCTGGTTCTCTCCGAAATAGCTTTAGGGCTAGCGTCGCAATTTAAGTGTATTGGAGGTAGAGCACTGTTTGGATGAGGGGCCCATCTCGGGTTACCAATTTCAGATAAACTCCGAATGCTAATACACATGTGCGGCAGTCAGACTGCGAGTGCTAAGATCCGTAGTCGAAAGGGAAACAGCCCAGACCACCAGCTAAGGTCCCAAAATATATGTTAAGTGGAAAAGGATGTGGGGTTGCACAGACAACTAGGATGTTAGCTCAGAAGCAGCTATCATTCAAAGAGTGCGTAATAGCTCACTAGTCGAGTGACCCTGCGCCGAAAATGTACCGGGGCTAAACATATTACCGAAGCTGTGGATTTAATAATAATTAAATGGTAGGAGAGCGTTGTAATCAGCGATGAAGGTATACCGTGAGGGGTGCTGGAGCGATTACAAGTGAGAATGCCGGTATGAGTAGCGCAAGATAAGTGAGAATCTTATCCACCGTAAGACTAAGGTTTCCAGGGGAAGGCTCGTCCGCCCTGGGTTAGTCGGGACCTAAGGCGAGGCCGAAAGGCGTAGTCGATGGACAACAGGTTGATATTCCTGTACTAGTATTATAAGTGATGGAGGGACGCAGTAGGCTAAAGGGAGCCAGTTAATGGATTCTGGTCTAAGCAGTGAGGTGTGGAATGTGTCAAATGCATTTTCCTTTAACATTGAGCTGTGATGGGGAAGCAACTACGGTTGCGAAGCCCTTGATGTCACACTGCCAAGAAAATCTTCTAGCGTTTAATATAATACTACCCGTACCGCAAACCGACACAGGTAGTCGAGGCGAGTAGCCTCAGGTGATCGAGAGAACTCTCGTTAAGGAACTCGGCAAAATGACCCCGTAACTTCGGGAGAAGGGGTGCTGTACTATGTACAGCCGCAGTGAAAAGATCCAAGCAACTGTTTATCAAAAACACAGCTCTCTGCTAAACCGCAAGGTGATGTATAGGGGGTGACGCCTGCCCGGTGCTGGAAGGTTAAGAGGAGGGGTTAGACTTCGGTCGAAGCTCTGAATTGAAGCCCCAGTAAACGGCGGCCGTAACTATAACGGTCCTAAGGTAGCGAAATTCCTTGTCGGGTAAGTTCCGACCCGCACGAAAGGCGTAATGATTTGGATACTGTCTCAACGAGAGACTCGGTGAAATTTTAGTACCTGTGAAGATGCAGGTTACCCGCGACAGGACGGAAAGACCCCATGGAGCTTTACTGCAGATTGATATTGAGTACCTGTGAAGCATGTACAGGATAGGTAGGAGACTTTGACCTTGGGACGCTAGTTTCAAGTGAGTCGCTGTTGGGATACTACCCTTGCTTCATGGTTGCTCTAACCCACACGCATAATCGGCGTGGGAGACAGTGTCTGTCGGGCAGTTTGACTGGGGCGGTCGCCTCCTAAAGAGTAACGGAGGCGCCCAAAGGTTCCCTCAACATGGTTGGAAATCATGTGTAGAGTGTAAAGGTATAAGGGAGCTTGACTGCGAGAGCTACAACTCGAGCAGGTAGGAAACTAGGGCTTAGTGATCCGGTGGTACCGCATGGAAGGGCCATCGCTCAACGGATAAAAGCTACCCTGGGGATAACAGGCTTATCTCCCCCAAGAGTTCACATCGACGGGGAGGTTTGGCACCTCGATGTCGGCTCGTCGCATCCTGGGGCTGTAGTCGGTCCCAAGGGTTGGGCTGTTCGCCCATTAAAGCGGCACGCGAGCTGGGTTCAGAACGTCGTGAGACAGTTCGGTCCCTATCCGTCGCGGGCGTAGGAAATTTGAGAGGATCTGCCCTTAGTACGAGAGGACCGGGGTGGACTTACCGCTGGTGTACCAGTTGTTCCGCCAGGAGCACCGCTGGGTAGCTATGTAGGGAAGGGATAAGCGCTGAAAGCATCTAAGTGCGAAGCCCACCTCAAGATGAGATTTCCCATTCTTTATGAATTAAGAGCCCTGAGAGATGATCAGGTTGATAGGCTGGAAGTGGAAGTCCTGCGAGGGATGGAGCGGACCAGTACTAATAGCTCGAGGACTTTACCAAAGAATAGAACTTATGAGTTCAGCTTTACATATTTATTGTGAGATTGTTATTTAGTTTTGAGTGTTCAATACATTCAGACCATGATTTGGTATTCATTGCATAGGAGATACACCTGTTCCCATGTCGAACACAGAAGTTAAGTCCTATTACGCCGGAAGTAGTTGGGGGTTGCCCCCTGTGAGATATGGTAAATGCCAAGTGATTGGGAGTTTAGCTCAGCTGGGAGAGCATCTGCCTTACAAGCAGAGGGTCAGCGGTTCGATCCCGTTAACTCCCATAGGTTCCGTAGTGTAGCGGTTATCACGTCGCCCTGTCACGGCGAAGATCGCGGGTTCGATTCCCGTCGGAACCGTTTCAAGTAGAGATACTTGAAAGGAAATAGAAGAAATAGACTCGTTAGCTCAGTTGGTAGAGCATTTGACTTTTAATCAAAGGGTCGCTGGTTCGAGCCCAGCACGGGTCATACTTTAACATTAGGTTGAGGTATAAAGCGTAAAAGAACTTGTCAAGCGGATGTGGTGAAATTGGCAGACACGCTAGATTTAGGTTCTAGTGCTTTAGGGCGTGGGGGTTCAAGTCCCTTCATCCGCATTTCTTTTATAGCCGACTTAGCTCAGTTGGTAGAGCATCTGATTTGTAATCAGAGGGTCGCGTGTTCGAATCATGTAGTCGGCATTACTTTAACTGTTCGGACCTTCGGGTACAGCTAAAGGATTTCAAGCGTTGCGAACGTAGTTCAGGGGTAGAACACAACCTTGCCATGGTTGGGGTCGCGAGTTCGAATCTCGTCGTTCGCTTTACAATTTAATATATGCACCCGTGGCTCAACTGGATAGAGTACCTGACTACGAATCAGGCGGTTGCAGGTTCGAATCCTGCCGGGTGCATTGATTTCTAATTAGAAATCATGATGATAATAAACTTTATCTCGGGAAGTAGCTCAGCTTGGTAGAGTACTTGGTTTGGGACCAAGGTGTCGCAGGTTCGAATCCTGTCTTCCCGATTGATAGATATTTCTATCAGAAATTTTTGGCGGTGTAGCTCAGCTGGCTAGAGCGTTCGGTTCATACCCGAGAGGTCGGGGGTTCGATCCCCTTCGCCGCTATTATATTTTTACAGCTGGATCTTTAGCTCAGTTGGTTAGAGCTCTCGGCTCATAACCGAGCGGTCGTTGGTTCGAATCCAACAAGATCCACTTTTGGAGGATTACCCAAGTCCGGCTGAAGGGAACGGTCTTGAAAACCGTCAGGCGGGTAAAACCGTGCGTGGGTTCGAATCCCACATCCTCCTTTCCTTTGGCTCGGTAGCTCAGTTGGTAGAGCAATGGATTGAAGCTCCATGTGTCGGCGGTTCGATTCCGTCTCGCGCCATTTGCGGGTGTAGTTTAGTGGTAAAACCTCAGCCTTCCAAGCTGATGTTGTGAGTTCGATTCTCATCACCCGCTTAATTTGACTATTAATTTAGTAAAATTTTAAAACTTAGGGAGCATAGCTCAGTTGGTTAGAGCACTGTGTTGATAACGCAGGGGTCCGAGGTTCAAATCCTCGTGTTCCCATAGATGTTTATAATATCTATATATTGTGAATAACTGGTGGGGAGTTACTCAAGAGGCTGAAGAGGACGGTTTGCTAAATCGTTAGGTCGGGAAACCGGCGCGAGGGTTCGAATCCCTTACTCCCCTTCCGTACAACGACTATTGTTGAATAGTCGTTTTTTATGCTTTGTATAGAGTGCTATTCGATGAGAGGAGGTACTATGGCTTTTCTTACTAATGAAGAAGTAACTGAAATTAAGAGTCAGGTAAATATTGCAGATTTAATTTCACAGTATGTACCTCTAACCAAGTCAGGGAAAAACTACTTGGGACTTTGCCCATTTCATGGGGAAAAAACACCGAGCTTTAATGTCAATGCTAGCAAGGGTTTTTATCATTGCTTTGGTTGTGGGAAATCTGGGGATGCGATTGAATTTATAAAAGACTACAAGCAAGTTGGTTTTGTCGATGCAGTAAAGGAAGTGGCGAGTTTTGCAGGGATTACCTTAAATCTTGAGAGTTTTGACTCAGATGAAAAGGATAATCCAAATGCTCTTCTTTATGAGATAAATAATCAAGCTGCACGACTTTATAATATCGTTCTTACCTCTACGGAGATTGGAGAAAAAGCACGACTTTATTTAGAAAAACGTGGCATTACAGCAGAGATAATAAAGCAATTTAATATTGGTTTGGCACCTGATGAAAATGATTTTATCTTCAAAAATCTTTCAGGAAAGTTTGAGGAAGCTGTTCAAGCGAATTCAGGTCTATTTCATTTTTCAAGCAATAAGGTATTTGATGCCTTTCAAAATAGAATCATGTTTCCTCTGAAGAATGAATACGGACATGTGGTTGGTTTTTCGGGACGTAAATGGCAGGAGAACGATACAAGTAAGGCAAAGTATATTAATACCAGTGCTACAAGTATATTCGATAAGTCCTATGAGTTATATAATTTAGATCGAGCAAAACCTGTAATATCCAAAACGCGTGAAGTCTATTTGATGGAAGGCTTTATGGATGTAATAGCGGCTTACAAATCGGGAATATTTAATGTCGTAGCTACTATGGGAACAGCTTTGACTGAGAAGCATATCAGCCGTTTGCGAAAAATAGCAAATAACTATGTTCTCATCTACGATGGTGATAATGCTGGACAAAATGCGATTTATAAAGCTATTGATCTAATTGGCGAGGATAAAACGCAGATAGTTCGTGTTCCAGAGGGACTTGATCCCGATGACTATAGTAAAAAGTATTCTGCTGAGTCATTAGCTAATTTGATGGAAAATGCCCGGATACAGCCGACAGAATTTTTGATTGATTATCTTAAACCCGACAACCTTTCAAATTTACAGAATCAACTGGATTTTATTGAGCAAATGGCACCAGTAATTGCAAGGGTTTCCTCGATTACTGCTCAAGATGCATTTATAAGAAAATTAGTTGAGATTTTGCCTGATTTCGAGTATAATCAAGTAGAGCAATCTGTCAATTTAAAGCGTGAAAACGTCCTTAAATCAAGTGCAGAAGCGGGTAATTTTGATGAAGATTTCGGTAGCTATAATGAAGAGCAGTTTTCTTATTATCCTGATCCAGGATTAATAGCTACGGATCAAAACTATTTTGAAAGTTTTCCTCAGAAGCTGGAGGAATTAAGTCCTGTACAACAAAAAATTTCGCATCTTTCTAGAAGTGAACGTGCGGAGGAGCAACTTTTAAATCGGATGATTTACCATCAGAATGTTCTCCAGCGGTTTGCGGAGGATGAGACGTTTCGCTTTGTCCATCAGCGCTATCAAAATCTTTTTGATAAAATTATTCTTGAAGCCATGAGCTTTGATGAAATCGACCCTTCTCATCTAAGCGGATCCTTGGATGCTGAAGAAAAAAATATATTTTATCAAATCTTAAGTTTAGATTTACCAGACGAGACTAGTAGTCAAGAACTTGAAGATTTGGTAGCCGTTTTTGCCAAGGAAATGGAACAAATAAAGTTCAGCGAACTGCAAAAGCAACTAGAAAATGCCCGAAAAACGGGAAACAAGGAGCGTGAGCTTGAGCTCACTATCCAAATAATTAATCAGAAGAAAAAAATATAAGCTATTTACTTATATTGTTCATTGAGGAGGATTAAATTGGCAAGTAATAATAAAAAAAGAATCAGTCAAATTGCAAAAGAAACTGGAATTACTAATAAAGCTTTAATCGCAAAAGCACAAGAACTTGGCATGGCAGTTAAATCTCATTCAAGTTCAGTTTTTGAAGCTGAAGAAGCAAAAATCCTTGCAGCAATGGACTTTAAACCTATTATTGTTGAAAAAGTTGATGTGAATGAGCTTAAAGAAAAAGGCTCTAAAAATGTAACTTCTGTTAAAGAAAAAGCTGCTAAAAAGATAGATATTAAAGATTCAGATACTTTTGATAGTAAAGCTTTTGATAAAGCGGTAGCAGCTTATATCACTAAACGCAAACCTCTTGAAGAAGCTTTGGATGATGAGATCACTGATGAGCTCGTGGTTAAGTTTGGTTTGGAAGCAGAGGCTATTGAAGATTTACTCCAACAAATCCAAGATGCAGGAATTTCAATCGTAGATAAAGATGGTAATCCTAGTCCATTGGCATTACAAGCTGAAGAAGAAGAGAAGCTTGATGATAATGCAATGGATGAAATCGTAACAAATGTCCGTATCGATGATCCTGTACGCATGTACCTCAAGGAAATTGGACGTTATCCGCTGATTTCACTTGAAGAAGAAACAAAACTTGCTGAGGCGATTGTTGCTGGTGGTGAAGAAGCAGAGTTTGCAAAACAAATGCTGGCTGAAGCCAACTTACGTTTGGTTGTTTCAATCGCAAAACGTTACTCAGGCCGTGGTATGCAATTCTTAGATTTGATTCAAGAAGGAAATATGGGCTTGATGAAGGCTGTTGATAAATTTGACCACACTAAAGGGTTTAAATTTTCAACTTACGCGACATGGTGGATTCGCCAAGCAATTACACGTGCCATTGCTGACCAAGCACGTACAATTCGTATCCCAGTACACATGGTGGAAACAATCAACAAATTGATCCGGGTCCAACGTAATCTCTTGCAAGAGTTAGGACGTGACCCATTGCCAGAAGAAATTGGTAAAGAGTTACACATGACACCTGATAAAGTGCGTGAAGTCTTAAAAATTGCTCAAGAGCCTGTATCTTTGGAAACACCTATCGGTGAGGAAGACGATTCACATCTTGGTGATTTCATTGAAGATGATGTAATTGAAAGTCCAGTAGACTATACGAACCGAATCTTGCTACGTGAGCAACTTGATGAAGTTATGGATACATTGACAGACCGCGAAGAAAATGTACTACGTATGCGTTTTGGACTCGATGATGGACGTATGCATACCCTCGAAGATGTTGGTAAACAATTTAAGGTAACACGTGAACGTATTCGCCAAATCGAAGCGAAAGCAATTAAAAAATTGCGTCACCCACGTCGTAGCAAACCATTGCGTGATTTTATGTAAGAATAAGAATACTCTCGACAAATGTCGGGAGTTTTTTGAATTAAAGTAAATTATCATAGTACAAAAGATTTGATAATTTTTATAGAAGTGATATAATAAAAATTATTAAAGGTCAAAAAAGGTCAAACTTGAAGATGATCAGATTTGAGTTTTTAATTCTAAAAAAATAAGTTAAAATAAAGAAAAGATGTAACCACAAAGGAGGACGAAATGCTCTGCCAAAATTGTAAAATAAATGAAGCGACAATTCACCTTTACACCAATGTGAATGGTCAGCGCAAGCAAGTTGATTTATGCCAAAACTGTTATCAAATTATGAAATCAGGTGGTCAAGAAAGCTTATTTGCTGGGGCTACAAATATTTCTAATAATGATGATCCTTTCAATCCATTTCCTGATATTTTCCAAGCCTTACATGGCAATGATCAAGGACGTCCAATGACACCGCCAACTCAAGCAGGCGGTAGAGGTCCTGGTGGACCACAGAATCCTCGGGGAGGACAAGCTCCTAAAGGACTCTTAGAAGAATTTGGCGTTAATATTACAGATGCAGCACGCCGTGGAGAAATTGATCCAGTTATTGGCCGGGATTCCGAAATTACCCGTGTTATTGAAATTTTGAACCGTCGTACAAAAAATAACCCTGTTCTTATCGGGGAACCTGGTGTTGGGAAAACCGCAGTAGTAGAGGGACTAGCTCAGCAAATTGTTGACGGAGATGTTCCACAAAAACTGCAAAATAAAGAAGTTATTCGTCTTGATGTAGTTAGCTTAGTTCAAGGTACAGGTGTGCGTGGGCAGTTTGAAGAACGTATGCAAAAGCTGATGGAAGAAATTCGTAAACGTGATGATGTAATTCTCTTCATTGATGAAATTCATGAAATCGTTGGAGCAGGTTCAGCGGGCGAAGGAAATATGGATGCCGGTAATATTCTTAAACCAGCTTTGGCGCGTGGTGAACTTCAACTTGTCGGTGCAACTACACTAAATGAGTACAGAATTATTGAAAAAGATGCAGCCTTAGAGCGTCGGATGCAGCCGGTTAAAGTAGATGAGCCTTCAGTTGATGAAACGATTACTATTTTGCGTGGTATTCAAAAACGTTATGAAGATTATCATCATGTGAAGTATTCAGACGAAGCTATATTAGCTGCAGCCAATCTGTCTAATCGTTATATTCAAGACCGTTTCTTGCCAGATAAAGCGATTGACTTGCTTGACGAAGCAGGTTCTAAAAAGAACCTTACACTTAAATTCGTTGATCCAGAAGATATAAAGAAACGAATTGAACAAGCAGAATCTCAAAAAAATGATGCGATGCAACGTGAAGACTTTGAGAAAGCAGCGCATTTCCGTGATCAGATTGCTAAATTACGGGAACTCCAAAATCATGAAATTTCAGATACTGAAATGCCCAATATCACTGAAAAAGATATTGAAGCGATTGTTGAAGAGAAAACGCATATTCCAGTGGGAGATCTGAAAGAAAAAGAACAAACACAACTGATTAATCTAGCTGAAGATTTAAAGAATCATGTTATCGGGCAAGATGAAGCTATTGACAAAATTTCTAAAGCTGTTCGTCGCTCCCGTGTTGGGCTTGGTAAACCAAATCGTCCAATTGGTTCTTTCCTCTTTGTTGGTCCTACTGGTGTCGGTAAGACTGAGCTTGCAAAACAGCTTGCCCATGAACTCTTTGGTTCGGCGGACAGTATGATTCGTTTTGATATGTCGGAATATATGGAAAAACATAGTGTGGCCAAATTGATTGGTGCTCCTCCGGGCTATGTTGGCTATGAAGAAGCTGGTCAATTGACTGAGCGCGTACGTCGCAACCCATATAGTTTGATTCTGCTGGATGAAATTGAAAAAGCTCACCCCGATGTTATGCACATGTTCTTACAAATTCTTGATGATGGCCGTTTGACTGATGCGCAAGGCCGTACAGTTTCCTTTAAAGATGCCATTATCATTATGACTTCAAATGCAGGCACAGGTAAAGTAGAAGCAAATGTTGGATTTGGTGCAGCGCGTGAAGGGCGTACAAATTCGGTCCTAGGGGAATTAGATAACTTCTTTAGCCCAGAGTTTATGAACCGCTTTGATGCGATCATCGAGTTCTCAGCTTTAAGTAAAGAAAATCTTCTTAAGATTGTCGACCTTATGCTTGATGAAGTGAATGCTCAAATCAGTCAAAATGATATTCATTTAGATGTTACCCAAGCAGCCAAGGAAAAACTTGTGGACCTTGGTTACGATCCGAAGATGGGAGCACGTCCACTTCGTCGTACTATTCAGGATAATATTGAAGATGCTATTGCTGATTTCTATATCGAACATCCAGAATATAAAGAGTTACTTGCAGACTTGGTTGATGACAAAATTGTTATTGTGAATAAGCCTGAAGAAGTAAAGAAAGAAGAGAAACAAACTAAGGCTTTAGAAGAACCGGATGAAGAATAATTAGTTTAGTATGTTTCTAGAAAGACAAAAAAATAAAGGTTATTCAACCTTTATTTTTTTTTGTGAATATTGTATTTGTTTTTCGTACTAATACTTATATAAAAAGGAATTTATTATGGTGAAATGAGGGGAAATGTTGAGTTATTTTAATGAAAATTTCTTATTAAGAAAGGAGAAAATATGTTAAATAAGTATTTAAAAAAAATAGTATTAGTATTTGTACTTATCTTACTGCTATTCTCAGGAGTTTATCCTATTTTTTCTATAAAGGTTGGAGCAGAAGCTTACACAATAGTAGAGAATGAGACAAATGAAAATAATGAAGCCCTATTTTTAGGTTCTGAAGCAGAAAAGCTGAAAGAATTTCACCAACAGATGAATGAAGTAATGATTACTAAACAAGAAGGTAATCAGGAAACAGCAATGATTTCAGATGCAGATTTAGTACGAATATTAGAAAAGTCAGGTTATAAGGTTTCTACGGAGATTAAAAAGATAATGTTTCAGAGAGGAACTGGAGTGACGAAAATAGTATGGTATGGCAATCGTAAAAATGGAAATTATAATCTTTATCTTTCAAAGAGTATGTTGCAAGCTATAAAATATGCACAGTCAGGTATAAACGTCCTTTCCGCAGCTATGTCTGCTTTTTCTGGTAATTTATTTATGTTTACACGTGGTATGATAAGGGCGACTGTAAATATGATTAGGGCAAATGCGATTATTCATGGAAAAGTTTTTTATTCCCGTGCATGGATTCCTAGAGGCTCTGGAAATCAGTAATTATGCTCTGGAAAATTTTAAATGAAGAAGATATGGCTCGGAAATATGATCAAGAAACTTCTTCAAAATACACTACCTTTAACCAAGTCAATAATTATTTTATTGGTCCAATTAGTGGATGTGTGATAGTAATCGCTATGCCATCATATGTTTTCTTTGTTTACATCATCTACCTCTTCATTACAATTTTCCTTACTCTTCAGGACTACCGGATAAGGAAAAGACAGCTTGAAAAATTATTAAAATAAAAAAGAGTAAGCTTTTGGCTTATTCTTTTTGCTTGAAAATTTATTGGACAATCAGAAGGCCGTCTTTAATAGCCCAAGGTTCTTTCTCATCAATGTGATCGTAGAACATGATACCATTTGTATGATCGATTTCATGTTGTACACACATTGAAGGGAAATCTTTCAGACGGATTTTGTGTTTTTCATTGTTTTTATCGTAGTACTCTACTGTTACACGCGCGTGACGGATAACTAAGCCAGGCACTTCACGGTCAACAGAAAGACAACCTTCTCCTGATTCGATGGCTGCATCTTGAACAGAATGGCTCACGACTTTAGCATTATACATGATTTCTGCCATTTTATAAGCTTCTTTTGGGGCAATCTCATTACCGTCTTCGTCCATTTCAGGATCGTTAGGAATAAGTACAGCGATAATCTTTTTAGCAATATCGAGCTGGTTAGCAGCTAGACCGACACCTGGACGTAGCTGCATTTTTTCTGCAATAGCAGGATTTTGGGAATTTCGAAGAAATTCCATCATTTTTTCGCCTAAAATGATATCTTCATCAGACAGTGGCAAGCTGACTTCATCAGCAACTGTCCGAAGTGTTTCATTTCCTTCACGAACGATATCGTCCATGCTAATCATATGACTTGCTTTGATTAAGTTTTCTTGTACAGACATTTTTTTTTACTTCCTTGATATATTATTACTATTAGTTAATTATAGCATAAATTTTCTACCAAAAATGTTAAAATTGATTAAAGAGAAAGCTTATAAGGGGGCAGAAATGAAAACTTATAGAAAAAATACAGCAGCAATCATTTTGAATGCGGAAAATGAAATTTTACTTTTTCAACGTGCAGATTTGCCCCAAATTTGGGGCTTTCCGCAAGGCGGAATTGAAAAGGGAGAAAATGCTGAGCAGGCAGTAGTTAGAGAGCTGGAAGAGGAAATTGGTACGACTGATTTTGATATTGTTGGAAAATATCCAGAATTGTTACGTTATGATTTTCCAGACGGGGTGACATTTCACGCATGGAGCTACAAAGGACAAGAGCAGCAATATTTTCTTGTTAGGTTACATCCAGATGCTGTTCTCAATATGAAAACGAGTCATCCGGAGTTTATCAGTTATAAGGCTTTCCCTTTTGCTGAGATTGATTTCAACAGATTTAGTTTTAAGTCAGAAGTTTATCGCAAAGCTTTGACTTATTTTAAGAAAGAATTTAAGGAAATAAAATGATAGAACGTATAACAAATAATAAGTTTGATCTGGTCAGTAAATACGAACCAGCAGGAGATCAAGGTGAAGCTATTGAAACGCTTGTAGAGAATATTGAAAATGGAGAAAAAGCTCAAATTTTACGTGGAGCTACAGGTACAGGTAAGACCTACACCATGAGTCAAGTTATTGCGCGGACGAATAAACCAACCTTGGTTATGGCGCATAATAAAACGCTTGCGGGACAGCTTTATAGTGAGTTTAAAGAGTTTTTCCCGAATAACGCTGTGGAATACTTTGTCAGCTATTATGATTACTATCAACCAGAAGCTTATGTACCATCCTCAGACACTTACATTGAAAAAGACAGTTCCGTGAATGATGAGATTGATAAGCTCCGCCATAGTGCGACAAGTTCACTTTTAGAACGTAATGATGTCATTGTAGTGGCCTCTGTTTCATGTATTTATGGTTTAGGATCTCCTAAAGAATACCAAGATAGCGTAGTAAGTTTACGCCCAGGGCTTGAGATTTCTCGGGATAAATTATTGAATGACTTAGTAGGTATTCAGTTTGAACGGAATGATATTGATTTTCAACGTGGTCGCTTTCGTGTGCGAGGGGATGTTGTGGAAGTCTTCCCTGCTTCAAGAGATGAGCATGCCTTTCGTGTAGAATTTTTTGGTGATGAAATCGACCGTATACGTGAAATCGAAGCTTTGACAGGTCAGGTTTTAGGCGAGGTTGATCACTTGGCTATTTTCCCCGCGACTCACTTTATGACCAATGATGATCGTATGGAAGAGTCTATTGCTAAGATCGAAGCTGAATTGCAAGAGCAGCTGAAAGCTTTTCGAAGTGAAGGCAAACTTTTGGAAGCACAACGTTTGGAGCAAAGAACCAACTATGATATCGAGATGCTTCGGGAGATGGGCTACTGTAATGGGGTCGAAAACTATTCACGTCATATGGATGGGCGTACCGAAGGAGAACCACCATTTACTTTACTTGACTTCTTCCCTGATGATTTTATGATTATGATTGATGAAAGTCATATGACGATGGGTCAAGTCAAAGGGATGTATAATGGTGACCGAGCACGGAAAGATATGTTAGTAAATTATGGTTTCCGTCTGCCATCAGCTTTGGATAACCGTCCGTTACGTCGGGAAGAGTTTGAAAGTCATGTCCATCAGATTGTGTATGTATCTGCCACACCAGGTGATTATGAAATGGAACAGACAGATACAATAGTTGAGCAAATCATCCGTCCAACAGGATTGCTTGATCCGATCGTCGAAGTTCGACCAATGATGGGACAAATTGATGACCTTTTAGGAGAAATCAATGCGCGTGTTGAAAAAAATGAACGTGTCTTTGTGACAACCTTGACGAAGAAGATGGCAGAGGACTTAAGCTCTTATTTCAAAGAAATGGGAGTTAAGGTTAAATACATGCACAGTGATATTAAGACTTTAGAACGGACTGAAATTATCCGCGATTTGCGTCTTGGTGTATTTGATGTGTTAGTAGGGATTAACCTTTTACGGGAAGGGATTGACGTTCCGGAAGTATCTCTTGTAGCCATTTTGGATGCAGACAAAGAAGGTTTCTTACGTAATGAACGTGGCTTGATTCAGACAATTGGTCGTGCGGCTCGTAATTCTAATGGTCGTGTTATCATGTATGGTGATAAAATTACACAGTCTATGCAACGCGCCATGGATGAAACAAGTCGCCGTCGTGAGATCCAAATGGCTTATAATGAAAAACATGGCATAGTTCCTCAAACGATTAAGAAAGAAATCCGTGATTTAATCTCTATTAGTAAGCGAACAGAGTCTGGCGAAGTTGAAGAGGTTTCTGCTGAAGCAATGACTAAAAAAGAACGTAAAACATTGCTCAAGAAACTGGAGAAAGAGATGGCCGAAGCAGCAGGTGCGCTTGACTTTGAATCTGCTGCACAACTGCGTGATATGATTTTAGAAATCAAAGCTTTAGATTAAAATAGCTTAGAGTAGAAAACTAAATTAAAGAAAAAGATATGATGCCATTAGGGCGTCATATCTTTTTTGTATTTTGTCTAACTTTGAAGGAGAGTAGAAGAGTATTTAATACAGGGAACAAACCATCTTCTTTTTGTTATTTAGGAAATATTTTCTAAATGTTTGTAGCTTTTGTAAAATTTTCCTGAGATGTCCTGTTAAAATTATATTAAGAAAAGGAGGTTATGAAATGGTTTTTGGTCAATTGAAAACGGTATTTTCAAATAAAACAGAAGTCTACCAAACTGTAAGTGGTAATATAATTCCACTGTCTGAAGTAAAAGATGCTGTATTTTCAGAAGGAATGATGGGAGCAGGTTTTGCCGTACAACCCACTGAAAATGATATTTACTCCCCAGTTGAGGGAGCAGTAGAAAGTATTTTTCCCACCAAGCATGCAATACTGCTTAAAAGCAATAAAGGTCTGGGTGTTCTTGTACATATCGGTCTTGACACGGTTGAACTGGAAGGACAGGGCATTGATCTTCATGTTACTGAAGGCCAAGCTGTAACTAAAGACACCCACATCGCAACTGCTGATTTTGAAACAATTAAAGCGCAAGGTAAACAAACAGATGTCTTGATAATTATGCCAGAAATTGATGGTAAAACATCATTAGTTTTAAATAAGGAAATAAATACTCCTGTTTTCAGTATTTAATACTGGGTTCAAGAGAAATGATATAAAGTCTTAATAGGCTAAAAAGAGAGGAAAAAAATGAAAAATATTATTACAATCGCGGGAGCGGGAAGCGGTTATACACCTGGAATTCTACTAACAGCACTTAAATATGAGAAAGAATTTCCTATTGGGGAAATTCGCTTGTATGATATTGATGAGGTGCGCAATGCTGATATGGGAGTTATTATTCAATTTTTACTTGAAAAAAATAATTTGGATACAAAATTAGTTGTCACACAAGATCCAAAAGTAGCTTTCGAAGGTGTCAATTTTGTTTTTTCACAAATTCGTGCGGGTGGTATGGAAATGCGTGAAACCGATGAAAAGATTCCACTCAAGCATGGTCTAGTTGGTCAAGAAACATGTGGTTTGGGCGGTTTTGCTTATGGAATGCGTTCAATGAAAAGCTTTCTAGCAATGGTTCAACACATTCAAGATTATGCACCAGATGCTTGGATTCTGAATTATACTAACCCAGAGTCTATCGTTGCTGAATCTGTTCGCAGAAAATTTCCAAATATTAAAATCGTTAATGCATGTGATATGACTATAGGTATTGAAGAAGTTTTGGAAGATACTTTTGGGCTTAATCGTACCAACTTTATTTCTCAATACTATGGCTTGAATCATTTCGGCTGGTATAAGGAAATTTATGATGTTTCCCAAGGCAAAGATATTATGCCAGAAATTATTGAAGGTATTATCGAAAATGGCTTGAATACCGAAAGCCAAGATGAGTCATGGGCACATGCTTTTGATATCATGGCTGATTTAACTGTAGATTTTCCGACACATTTACCAAATAACTATTTACAATATTATCTTTACAATAACCGTATTGTGAAAGAAGCTAATCCAAATTACACACGCGCCAATGAAATTATGGATGACCGCTTGAAAAAGCTCAAAGAAACGGCAACAAAAATTATTGAAAATCGTGATTTAGATACGATTGATTATGAAGGAAGCGGACATGGTTTATATATAGTACAGATTGCGATTTCAATCTTGCATAATAAAAATGATCGCTTCATGTTGATTGTTCCAAATAAGGGAGCTATTCCAAACTTACGTGAAGATGCCGTCGTTGAAGTACCTTGTTATGTGAATGCGCGTGGTGTTGAACCGATTTCACTTCGTGAAGACATTCCAGATTTTCATAAAGGATTAATGGAAGCGCAGGTTGCTTCTGAGAAATTATTAGTAGATGCTTTCTTCGAAAATTCCTATCAAAAAGCGTTTGAGGCATTTACATTGAATCAATCAGTACCTAATGCCATCGTTGCTAAAAAAGTTTTGGATGAAATGATCGAGGTTAATGGCGACTATTGGGTAGAACTGAAATAAGGAGAAAACAATGGCTTTAATGATTATTAATGCAGATGATTTTGGATATGGTAATGGTATTAATCACGGCATCATCGAATCTCATCGCAATGGAATTCTAACTTCAACTACAATGATGGCAAATATGCCTGGTTTCGATCATGCTAAAGCACTTGCGAAAGAAAATCCTAATTTGGGAATTGGTGTACACTTAGTTTTGACTTGTGGAGCCCCACTTCGTACAGATGTTCCATCACTTGTTAATGAAAAAGGTAATTTTCATCATTTATCCTTCTATGAAGCAGATTTTGAAATTAATTTAGAAGAACTTTATCTCGAATGGAAATCACAAATTGAAAAGGTCATTCAGGCAGGTATTGAACCCACGCATTTAGATAGCCACCATCATGTAAATAGTATTGGTTCATTGACGGAAGTTTTTGAAAAATTAGCTAGGGAATACCATCTTCCTGTACGGAGTAATTATAAGGTGTCAGATGACTTATTGACAACCCGACGCTTCTTTCATACACTCGATAGCCTAGGGATGGAGAAAGAAATTTGGCGCCCTATGGCAATTCGTTCCCTGATTGATGATTGTTTGACTTTCGGAAGTGTCGAAGCGATGTGTCATCCTGGATATGTTGATGCGGAACTTTTAGATCGTTCAAGCTTTACATCAGGACGTGCTTATCAGGTACGCGAATTAACGAAAGAAAAGTACAAAATTTTATTTGACGAAATGGGAATTACTCTAGGAACTTATCGTGATCTTCAATAAACTTATAGATTTTTGAAGAAAATAAAAGTAAGGAAAATAAATGAAAGAAAAAATTCAAAAAGGAGCACAAACCTTCTCACGTGCTATTATTCAGCCTGTCATGTTTATGGCCGTTTCTGGTCTGATTATTTCAGTTGCCGCAGTATTAAAACTGGACTTTATGCCAGGAGCTATTAAAGAGTTTGGGACAGGTATTTTCACTGTTATTACAAATGGTGCAATTAGTCAATTATCTGTTATTTTCTGTGTCGGTATTGCAGCAGCCATGGCTAAGAAAAAGAAAACTGATGCTGCAATTTTAGGGATTACAACCTTTATGATTTTCTTGTTTGCTAATAATTACTGGCTTGACTTTACAGGAAGATTAGCCGAACCTGGCGAACAAGGTTTATTTGGTACTGGACAAAACTTAGTGCTTGGTATCCAAGTAACAGACATGGGTGTATTCTTAGGTATTGCCTTAGGAATCATGGTGGGTTACTTTGTTAATCGTTTTGGTGATGTTAAATTTCACAAATATCTCTCCCCTTATGAGGGAACGAAGTTTGCTTATGTCTTGATTATTGCTGTGACAATTCTTGCTGCAATTCTTGTCACTTATATTTGGCCACCAATCAATGGGGGTGTAAATGCAGCAGTAAATGCTATGAGCGGCATGGGTTCATTTGGCTTCTTCCTGTATGGTTTTCTTAATCGTATGCTTTTACCATTTGGTATGCACCACTTACTCTGGATGCCACTTTACTACACACCATTAGGTGGAACAGCAGAAATTGCAGGTCAAAGCTACCACGGTGCTATGAATATTTGGTTGGCACAGGTTGGTAACATTAATCAGATCAGTACAATTCATGAATCAATTGGTTACTTGGTTAACTTTGGTTATATTGCTTTACCAATCGGTATTGCTTTAGCCTTTATTAAAACTTCACTTCCAGAAAATAAACAGAAAGTTAAAGCAATTGTAATCCCAGCAGTATTTGCTGCAGCCTTTGCAGGAATTACTGAACCCTTAGAATTCTTGTTCTTATTCATTTCACCAATTCTTTGGTTTGCACATGCGATTGTTTACGGTTTTGGCTTATTTATTTCAAATGTTTTAGGACTTGAAATGTTTGTTGAAAATATTATTAATACAACCATGTACGCATTATCTGTACCGATGGAATTGGCAAACACTTGGTTACTAATTCCTATTGGGCTAGGACTGGCTGCGCTTGAGTACTTTGTCTTCAAGACAATGATTATCAAGCTTAACATTCCTACCATCGGCCGTCAAAAAATGGAAGAAGTAAAAGAAAAAATTAATAGTTTTAAAACAAAAAAATCTACAACATCAACCAATGAAACAGCAGTAGTCGAAAAAAATGAGAACTTAGACCTGATTATTGCCGGACTTGGTGGTGTGGATAATATTGAAAATATTTATAACTGCTTCACAAGACTGAGATTAGATGTTTATGAGGAAAGCAAGGTTGACATTAATAAGCTCAAAGAATATCCCTCTTCTGGGGTTGTTGATAAGCAAAAGCATATTCAAATTGTGGTTGGACTTGGGGTCGAGAGCGTAAAAGATTCACTTCAAGAATATGTAGAAGATTTGAGAAGTGGTAAGGTAGCTAATCACGATAATGTGTCTTCTCAGCAATAAATGAAAGTGTTTTTAAAATATAAAAATCGCACACTATATACAGACAATAATGGCTGGTGCGATTTTTATTTGTATTTGATATATTTTCAAAAAAGATGTTCTTAAAAAATTAATCGTAAAGGTATAAAAACGTGACAAATATAATATATCGTATTCAACTCTATATGTATTCAGTGCTAACAGCAATGTGGATTTTTCAATATGAACCGTTGATGCTAGTAAAAAATGTCGGGACTTCAGTGAGCTTACAAGTGCTGACCTTAGTACAACTTATCGTTATAGGCTCACTTTTTCTTTATGGTAAACTTTTGAAGCAGGGAAAGTGGCGTAATTTTGTGATATGTTGTACCTTAGTAGTGCGCATTGTACTTTCATTACTACTTTTTATCGTAAATGAGCCCACTATTTTTGTGATGGCTTTCATGATTTATCAAATAGGAGCAGTGGGATGCGATATTTTTTATGAAAGCTCCGTCTTAGAGGAAGTGAATCGTAAAGGGTTGGATTTTGGAAAATTTCGTATGTTTGGTTCATTGGGCTATGCGACCAGCGGCTTTATTGTGAGCGGTATTTTACTACTAGGCTTTGATATTTCCGCCTTAATGATTTTGTCAGCAGGGATCAATCTAATCTTGTTATTTTTACAACTCAAAGCTCCCTTTTCAAAAACTAGAAATCTACAAAATATAAGTCGTTCGAAAGTTAAAATTCCTTTCCAAGCAACCTTATTGATTCTTGCTTGTGCCTTGATAACGACTTTACCTGGATCTTTCGGATATCTCTTTAATGGCTATCTGCGTGAGCAATTCTCCTTGCCTTTGCAACAAGTTACACTTTACGTAAGTATTGCAGTTTTTCTCGGTTCTTGTGTGTCCGAAGTTTCGGCTTTTTATGTAGTGGATGCTTGGATACGTAAAGTGGGAGCACAGAGAATCCTCATAGTTGGCTTTTTGGCTTCCATTTTGCGATGGGCACTAGCCTTGATGAGTCCTAATGCATTGACTTTTATCGCCACCTATCTCTTACATGGTGTAAATTTTGCTTTTCTTTATGTTGGAGTTCTAACAATTCTAAAATCCCATCTAAGCGAAAAAATCATGGGGACACTAACTATGCGTTATATGTTTATAGCGAACCTGGCAGGGGTAGTACTGGCACAACTCTATGCTTCCACAATAGATTACATTGGTGTTCGCGGAATTCTGATGAGTTATCTGTTTATTAGCATTTTTGCATTTGGATTTGTAGTAATATTCTATAATAAGCTAACTACTAAAAGTAAAGAGTCAGAAGTGCATCAATAGAAGCCTTAGGATTTAGCTTGTTCCTTTTTAACATTTGTGTGAGTAATAGTTTTTAGTTACAATAGAATTAAGCTAGATAAGGGATAAGCGCGAAGGGATTACCATGAAAAAAGAAAAATTGACTCATACTGAACAGTATATTTATAGCTATTTGATAAATAACCCTGAGAATCTTAAAATGAATATCACCGAGCTTGCAAAGCTCATGCATGTGTCAACATCTAGTATTATCCGTACTTTAAAGAAAAAAGGGTACTCTGGCTATTCTGAATATCGGAGCTTGACCAAAAATAAAGTAACAAGAAGAGTTGGTAACTTTTCCGATGATATTAATGCTGTAATTAATAAAAATTTAGAAGAAGTTCTAAAAACAATTGATTTATTGTCGGCAGAACTTGTTGAGGAGATGGTTACAATTCTTCATAGGGCAGAGCACCTTTATATCTTTGCTTTGGGATCAACAACACCAATCGCCAATTATCTGGTTCGAAAATTTAATCTTTTAAATCGTTCGTGCTTTAATATTGATGATGATGACTTGTTACTATATTTTTCTAAACAGTCTACAAGTAGGGATGTGATCTTAGTTATTTCACAAAGTGGTGAAACACCAAGTCTCGTAAATGCAGTAAGATTAGCAAAATCAAAAGGGAGTAAGATATTACTTTTAAGCAGTGGTTTGGGCAGTACCCTAGAGCAAATTTCAGATTTAACGATGCTTTCTCACGAAAGTCCCTTAAAAAAATTAGAAATCGAAAGTGTAGATACAGCAAGTCGCATGTCTTTACAGATGAACGCCCGCATTTTATCTGACAGTTATGTGGTCTATCGGAACATGGGAAAAATAAAGTATAAGTAAATGAATATTAAAAAACATCCTATCTAGCAAGGAGGCTTTTTGATTGCTCTTTTTTATTTCTCTTGTTCAGCAGCTTCATCAACGATGAAAGTGAACTCACAAGTTGTTACTTTTTTGCCATCGACATAAGCAGCAGCGTCTGCTTTACCAACTTTACCACGGAATTTTGTAATTTCAAATTCTAATTTCATAACATCACCAGGTACAACCTTTTGACGGAATTTTGCTTTATCAATAGCTCCGATATAGGCCATTTTACCTTGAAATTCTTCTTTTTTGAGAATCAAGATAGAGCCAGCTTGTGCTAAACTCTCCAAAATCAAAACACCAGGGAAGGTCGGGTTACCAGGGAAATGTCCATTGAAAACTTCTTCATTGATTGTTACATTTTTTGTAGCAAGAATCTTGTTTTCTGAAATTTCGTCAACATAATCGATAAACATAATTGGATAGCGATTAGGAATAACTTCCATAACTTCTGTTGCTGAGAGTGCATACTTTGAATTTGTCATATTAATAGTACCTCATTTTTTATTTGTACTATCTTATTATATCACTATTTTTATTGTTTTATGTATAAAAACATTAGAAGTTCCATATTATAGAATATTCAGCATTGGTACATATAATTTTATTGATAATCGTGTTTACCATGATTTTTTGTTCACCATAAGGAAGTTCACTTATGTTTTTTGAAGAAAGAAGTTTTTTTGCTCTAGAGATACGGAGATTATTTACCTCAGTTTTATCTTGATTAAGTTGATTAATGATAGATTTTTTTCTAAGGGTATTCTGCTTAGTTTGTTCTTGAAGCTCTTCCAATGATATTGCATCAATCATATACATATTTTTATATTTGGCCAATTCTTTTTCAAGTCTATCAAGTTCTTTTTTTAATGACATAGTATCTACTTTGTTACTATCTTCCGTAGTGGATACAGCTGTTTCTAATAATTGATCATTGATTTGTAATTCTGAAATTGAATCTATTACATACTTCTCTAAAGCATCTTGTCGAAAATATCCGGAATCACAGGCATTATTTTCATTGAAATCAACAGGACGGCTCCCCCCTCCTGTTTTTCTGTAGTAACATTGATAACGATTGTTTGTAGTTCCATCTTTTTTCTTGTTACCCACAACAATAATTAGAGGTTTTCCACACTTTCCACATTTCAAGATACCTGATAGCATATATTTAGACTGAAAAGGTTTTGGATTATTATTTGCTTCTTTAACTTTTTTATTCCTTTTTGCTAGTTCATCTTGTACAGCCCAATAAACTTTTTCGTCAATTATGACATCATTATCTGTTTTATAGAGGTCACCTTTAAATAATTGAGACCCAATATATACTGGATTTGCAAGGGTTCTTCTGACTGTAGTTGGTGCCCAAAGTTTCTCTTTACCAATGTGCCCTTCGTCATTTAAAATTCTTACTATTTTAACGATGCTGACACCGTCCAGGTACATTTCAAATATACGTTTTACTATACTTGCTTGTAGTGGATTTGCTGATAATATTCCTTTTTCTTTATTGTAATCATAACCGAATGGCTGTATGCTATGAGCAGCCGTTTTACCGCTCTTTATTCGTCCAGCATATCCTAATGCCATACGCTCTTTAATCTGTTCACGTTCAAGCTGTGCAAAGACTGAGAGGATACCAATCATTGCTTTCCCAAAAGGAGTAGTAGTATCAAACTTTTCTTGTAGACTGACAAACCCAATTCCAATTTTATTGAAAACATCCTCAATAAGAAATAATGTATCTTTTTGAGAGCGACTTAGTCGATCTAACTTATACACAAGGACAGTATCAAATTTACTTTCTTTAGCATCTTTTATGAGTTGTTGCATTGCAGGACGTTCAATATTTGACCCAGTAAATCCGGCATCGGTATAAGTATTGTAGACTGTCCATCCCATTATTTCACAATATTTGGAAAGTTTGTCTGTTTGTTCTGAAATAGAGTAACCCTCTTCAGCTTGTACGGTAGTTGAAACACGGGCGTACACTGCTACTTTTTTCATTGTATTTGTACCTTTCTTTTTGTTATAATGGTACAAGAAAACTTCACGATTGCCGTGTTGTTTCTGTACTAGATCTAAATCCGTCCTGGGACTCGCCAAAGTTTAGGACGGATTTTTTATTTTAAGTTACTCTGGTAAATTATTTATAGCGTACTGAGCTTGCTCGGGGGTAAACTTATCATAGATTAATTGATCTTGAAGGTCTGCATTTGAGAACGACGAATAATCAAGATAAGATTTCGCAGTTTTAAGTGCTTGCTCGTTCCAATCAACTTTTACATTGTCAATTGCATATTGAGCAGCATCTTCAGGAAATTGTTCAAAAATTAATTGTTCTTTTAAACCCTCTTTTGAAAAAGATGAATAATCTAAATAATTATTAGCTGATGATAATGCATTTTGAAATTCTCTGGATACTTTACCAGCATCTTTATTTGTTGAAGGTTGTGAATCTTCTTTAGAACTTGAAGGGGTAATATTGGAAGAAGGACTGGTAGTTGCACTTTTACTCATTGATTTTGGTGTATAATCGTGGTCAGAATACCCAATAATTATGGTACTACCTTTTTTAGCATAATAGCTAATATCTGGATTATCATACTCATCAACATCAAAATATTCTACATTAGGTTGAGAACTAATCTGATCGCACATTCCTTTAATTATTTTTTTTGAATTTGACTCGGCCTTTTCATCAAAATTAGTTACTACAAATTTTACTTTTAGACCTAATTGATTAAATTCTTCTTGAACTTGTTCCTTTGGTTTAAAATATGGATCAGAAATTTTTATATAACCACTAGGAATTGGCTTTTTAGATTCTGATTTAGGTAGTTCTTCAGCTGTTTTATTAGAATTTGAACAAGCACTCAAAGCAATAATAGAAAATAGCATAACTATCATTAATCCCAATTTTTTCATTAATTATCTCCTTACCCTTTTAACGTGATTAGCGCACGTTCTTTTATTTAAACAGTTTCATAATACTCAGCATTATATTGCTCTAGCATATCCTCACATAAATGCTCAACTTTATATTCAAAATGATAAGCATTCATGAAACGTTGGACACTCAATTCCTCGGGAAGTGGAGCAAAATCCCAAGTTAGAAGCCATTCCTTAAATCTATAGGCTACCATATATGAATTGGCTTCTGCTTCCTGTTTACTACTATAGCCCTTTGAATGGCAATCGTAATGTACATGACCATAATAGCAATGGCCAAGTTCATGAAGAATAACATTTTCTTGTTCATATATTGTTAGATCATCACGTATATATATAACATTGTCATCCGGTAAGTAAACTCCCTTGGTGTCGCTTTCCAGTTCAACACCATTTTCGATAGCATTAAAATATATTATTTCAGCACCAAGTTCACGAGACAATTCTCTTAATTTTCCCATAAATCATTTTACTCCTCACGGTCAATTCTTTCTTGAAGAGTATTTTTTAAAAGACGCTTGAAAAACTCTTTGTCATTATCACTAAGTTCTCCGCCGCCATAAGCGCTGGCTTTATTAATCTGAGCATCAAGGTACTCATCGGATAATTTATAGTGATTTAATGATAAGACTTTTTCTGCTTCCTGCTCTTTATGTTGCTCTTTGGCAGTATCAAGCACAATTTTCTGACGAGGTTCATCAAGTTTTTTCATAGTTTCAACTGTTTCTTCTATAATAGGAAAATCAAGTTCTGATGTACTGGCTGTATCTTCCTTAGATATTCCCAATAGATATTCTGTAGAAATCCCTAAAACTTTAGCGAAGTCATCAGCACGATTCAAAGGAAATTCTCTTGTGAAATTAAAATATCTAGACACAGCAGACTTTGCCATATCTACACGGCGAGCGAGTTCAGATATGGAAAGATTTTGTTTGTCTTTTTCATCTATTAGTATTTTTACTATTTCTTCATTTGTTCGCATGTTTTTCTCTCTATTAAGTTGATAAAAACATTATATCATTGTTCCCAAAAAAGCACAAGAAGTAAATGTAAAATATTTTTTTGTGTTTTTTTATATCTTTTTTGTTGACAAGAGAGAACGATAATGTTATTATTATTTTGTTCTCGAAAAAGAACGATGAAGAGAAAGGAGAAAAATATATGACTATTGATTTAAGTAGAATCAAGGCAGAACGAATTGCTAAAGATTTAACTCAGGACGATGTTGCTAAACAGATGGGGTGGAAGTCAAGAGCTGCCTATGCAAAACGTGAAAATGGTATTGTTGCCATTGGTGCAAATGAACTAATTCAATTAGCTGCAATCTTTGGGTACAGTAAAGAAGACTTAGGTATTTTTTTTAAGTCGAACGTTCCCGATAAAGAACAAAAAATGTGAGGAGAATACATGGCTAAAGAAGAAAAAGATATCCCAATCAAGCACATCTTTCAAGATGGTCGGGTCATTATGGGTTCTACTCTTCACGGTTCCCCCGGACTGAGAGAGGTGTGTATTCCAGATGATCATAAGATTTATCAAGTTTTTGCTCGTATAAACCGAGAAGCTCTAAATCGAGAATCTGGTCATAATTAGAAAAAAGGAATTAAAAATGAACAAAACAAAATTTTATGCAGTACTTACTGCTAAACGCAAACAACTGGATCCAGACACAAAGAAATCTGTAACTGCAAAAAAAGACTTCATTGTAGGATTGGTTCAACCTATGCGAATTAATGCACGCCATGAAGCCGAAGCCATTGCTAAGCGTTCAAAAATGAAGCTTACTGGAATTCATCTATATAAGTAAGGAGTAAAGATGGCATTTATAACGAAACAACGACTTGCTGAGTTGGAACTTAAGGAAAGCCAATTTGAACATCTCAGACACAAGTACCAAGAGCAACAAATTGAACTTGAGATTCGCAAACGTAACGACTTCAGCCGAGAGAACATGATTAATTACCGTGAAAATATGGTAATTCATGAAGAACCAGATACAGGCCGGAAGGTACGTGAATTTACAACAACTCTAAAAACAGTTGTAGAAGATGAAGAAACACTTGCTAATTATTTAGAAAATAGCCCCTTCATCGCAAAATAAAAAGCTCCTGGCGGCAACCAGAAGCTGAGTAGAAATTTGAGAACTTTCTACTCCAATTATATCAAAAATTCGGAGGAAACATGATTAAAATCAATAAACTTGAAATTGAAAATGTAAAACGGGTTAAAGCAGTAAAGCTTGAACCTACAAAAAATGGCCTAACAATCATTGGCGGTCGTAATGGTCAAGGTAAAACTTCTATTCTTGACTCTATCGCCTGGGCACTTGGCGGGAATAAGCACAAACCTAGCCAACCACAGCGCGAAGGTAGCGTGTTACCACCTAGCTTGCACATTGTTATGAGCAATGGTCTAGAAGTTCGCAGAGATGGAAAGAATAGCGATTTAAAAGTTATTGATCCAAGTGGGAATAAAGCTGGCCAACAATTGCTCAATGGATTTGTTGAAGAACTGGCAATCAACTTGCCAAAGTTCATGGAAGCATCAAATACAGATAAGGCAAAGACCTTACTTCAAATTATCGGTGTAGGTGAGCAATTAGCACTTCTTGAGCAAAAAGAGAAAGAACTCTACAATGAACGCCACATGATTGGGCAGATTGCTGATCAGAAGCAGAAGTTTGCGGATGAACAAACCTATTATCCAGAAGCTCCTAAAGAGCCTGTCAGCGCCTCAGAACTTATTCAGCAACAACAAGCTATTCTTGCTAAAAACGCTGAAAATGGACGAATTAGAGGGCAGCGAGATAGCTTGAAACAAAGACAAGCAGAACTTGATTCCGAAATTGCTCGTCTCATTGAAGAAAAAGCTAAAGTTGACCAACAGCTTGTAATTGCTGAAAAATCGGCATTAGATTTGCATGATGAATCAACTGAAGAACTTGAACAAAATATCCAACAAGTGGATGAAATTAATCGTAAAGTTCGGGCTAATCTTGACAAAGATAAAGCCAATGAAGATGCTCAAGATTATAAAAATCAGTATCTGGAACTTGATGAAGATATTGCCAATGTCCGTCGAGATATGAAAAAGCTGCTTGATGATGCGGATCTTCCTCTTCCTGGTCTATCCGTTTCTGAAGGAGAACTTCTCTATAATGGCCAACGCTGGGACAATATGTCTGGAGCTGAGCAACTCAAAGTATCAACAGCTATTGTACGTAAATTGAAGCCTGAATGTGGATTTATCTTGATTGACAAGTTAGAGCAGATGGATGTAGAAACGCTTGAAGAGTTTGGCCAATGGCTTGAAGAAGAGCAGCTGCAAGCTATCGCAACACGAGTTTCAACTGGTGACGAGTGCTCAATTATTATCTCTGATGGTTACGGCGAGGAAGTGGAAACAACACATAAGAATGTCTTACCAGTTGCCCCGGAAGCACCTAAATATCAATTCTGAGGTATGAGCTATGGAAATAAGACAAATACCAGATTATCCTAACTATGGAGCTACAAAAGATGGAAGAATATTTTCCTATTACACAAATAAATTTTTAAAAGTTAAAAAGCAGCCACGTTGTGCACAAGTAATGCTAACTTTTGAAGGTTTAACTTTTTGGAAAACCGTGGGACGATTAGTATTTATAGCATTTTATGGTTATGAACCAGAATGTATTACATATCGAGACGGTGACGTTTATAATACACGACTAGATAATTTAGTAGAAACTACGAGGGCATTTGTAGCTCGATGGTCGTATTACAAAAAAGAAAAAATGGCAACGCGGGAGCCACTCAAATTTTGTAAAGTGAATCCAGAAACGTCGGAATTGGAAATTGTGGCACCTCGTCCTAAATCTCCCGAATATTTGGCAGCAATGCAATGTAGTAGATATAAAAGAATTACTTATAAAGGTTTTATATATTACAAAGTTGGAAAAAAAGAAGAATTAATTACCTCTTTGCAATACAGGATAAGGCATAATAATTGGCTTATTGAATCTGTGGAAATTGCTATTCCCATTCCTCGGGGGAAATTGAAGAAATTCAATTCAGATAATCAAAAATATATTGAAGTATTGAAAGGGATAAATGATGAACAAAACAATAACCTTTGATGGTAACCAATTAGTTCTGACTAAAACAACTTACACCCATGATCAAAGTCTAGCAGTAGCTGCAGAAACTCAGAGTAAAGAACTCTATGCAGTGCTAACTGTCAATCTTGATTTTCCAGTATTTGATAACAGCCAGTTCTTTGATATTAACATGTACAAAGGTAAGGAATTACTGGAGTTGTTGGTAAAAGAAGGAATTGTAGAAAAAACTGGCATGGAGTTAAGAAGTGGCTTTGTAAATTATCCAATGGTCACTTGGAATTTATAGGAGGAAGAAATGAGTTTTAACATTACAAGCGGTCCAACTGCTACCGCTCAAAAAGTAGTTTTGTATGGAGTCGAGGGAATTGGTAAATCAACCTTTGCTTCACAATTCCCATCACCTATCTTTATTGATACTGAGGGATCTACAGCAAATATGAATGTTCATCGAATGGATAAGCCCACAAGCTGGCAAATGCTGATGGATGAAGTGAACTACATTAAGCAAACACACATGTGTGAAACGTTGATTATTGACACAGCGGACTGGGCGGAAACACTGGCCAATCAAGCTGTTATTGCAAGTGACGTCAATGCACAGTCCATTGAAGATTTTGGTTATGGTAAAGGCTACACAATGGTGAAAGAAAAATTTGGAAAGCTCCTTAATCTTTTATCTGAACTTACCGATGCTGGTATCAATGTGGTTGTTACAGCCCATGCAGATATTAAGAAATTTGAAAAGCCTGATGAGATGGGAGCATTTGACCGCTACCAGCTTAAGCTTTCCAAACAGTGTGCGCCTTTGTTAAAAGAATGGGCGGACATGGTGCTATTTGCTAACTATGAAACCACAATTGTTACGGATAGTAAAACAAAATCCAAAAAAGCGACTGGTGGTAAACGTGTTATGTTCACTACACATCATCCAGCATGGGATGCAAAGAATCGTCATGGATTACCTGATCAATTGCCGTTTGAATTTGCTGCAATCGCTCATATCTTTCAAAAGGCTGCTCCAGTTCAACAACCTGTGACTGAACAAGTTCCACCAGCACAAGTTGCACCTACGGTTGAAACACCTCAAGAAAACCAATTTTCTCGCGATCCAATTACCATTGATCCAGCAATTCCAAAAGAATTAGCTCATCTTATGATGGCTAATGAAGTAACTGAAGAGGAAATTCGCGCACTGGTAGCTGAAAAAGGATTTAAACCCCTTGAAATGCCAATTCGTGATTATCCTTCAGACCTTATCCAAGGTGGACTAGTTGCACAATGGGATAAGATTTTCGCAGAAATTAAATCTAAAAGAGTTTATTAAAAAAAGGAGAACAAACAAATGAATAACGATATGGAAATTTTAGGCTGGGATGATGAAGTAGAAGAAGGGAGCCCCTTCGTCCTATTACCAGAAGGCGAATATCCTTTTGTGATTACAAACTTGGAAAAAGGAATTTATGAAAAACCAGCAAATCGCGAAAGTAAAATTCCAGCCAATGCCCCTAAAGCTACGGTGACGATTGAAATTCAAGCACCAACAGGTGAAACAACTACTTTGACAGAGAATTTTTATCTTTACAAAAAAATGCAGTGGAAAATCAATCAATTCTTTACTTCAATTGGAGCACCTAAAAATGCAGAAGGTAAGGTAAAAATGAACTGGGGCACAGTCTTGGGTGCACATGGAAAAGCTAAAATCATTGTCAACAATTATAAGGATCGTTCGGGTAATGATGCTCAAAGTAACCGTATTGATAGCTTCCTTGAACCAGAAACACCAAGTTATCAAAATACAGCCTCTAATACAGCTCCTAATACAGCACCTCAAGGCCAACAAATGCCACAACAAAATTACCAACAACCACCAATGCAACAGCAGCCAACTCCTGGTATGCAACAGCAACAACAAGGAAATGTGGCACCATTCCCAGGTAATACTGCAGCACCTCAAGGCCAACAACAAGCCCCTGGATACAACTTTTAAGGAGAATTTATATGTACGTTGAAAAAACAATTACAGGCAAGTTTACCTTTCAATTTGAACCGGCAACTAAAAAATTTATTCAGTGGTTATTGGATAATGAAAAAGATTTTTCATACAAAATGAATTCTAATTCGGTTACCGTTAAATTTACCGA
The DNA here is from genome assembly GCF_016027715.1 of Lactococcus garvieae. NCBI lineage: Bacteria > Bacillati > Bacillota > Bacilli > Lactobacillales > Streptococcaceae > Lactococcus > Lactococcus garvieae. Next base: position 1,331,023 of record NZ_CP065691.1, on the reverse strand, counting down.
AGATGATGAGTTTGACACTGCATTATCTATGCGGGATAAACTTGATAATGAGGCTAACCCGCAAATGCAGTTAGATTTGGAGGATTAGATGGAACTTCGTCCATACCAAAAAGAAGCCAATCAAAAAATCAAGGAAGAATGGGCGAGTGGCGTTAATAGAACGCTGCTCGTTCTTCCTACCGGGCTAGGAAAAACAGTTACCTTTTCTGATTTGACAAAAGATTTAGTGAGTGAAGGTGAGCGGGTCCTAATTATGGCCCATCGAGGTGAACTCTTAGATCAAGCTGCAGATAAGCTCTATAAAGTAACAGGATTAAGAGCTGCAGTTGAAAAAGCTGACCAGACCGCAAAAAATACGTTTTATAGTGTGACTGTGGGAAGTGTTCAAACTCTTATGCGTGAAAAGCGCTTGGAGCAGTTTCCAAAAGATTACTATGACACGATCATTGTTGATGAAGCTCACCATGTGTTGGCATCCAGTTATCAAAAAGTATTTTCTTACTTTGACCAAGCAAAAGTTTTGGGTGTAACTGCAACAGCGGACCGGACAGACAAGAAAAATCTTGGGACCTTCTTTGAGTCTTTGGCTTATGAGTACAGCTTACCGGATGCAATAAAAAATAAATACTTGTCGCCAATGAAGGCTTTGACTATTCCTTTAAAAATTGACTTGTCGGCAGTCTCAATGTCAGCCGGAGACTTTAAAGCTAGTGAAGTTGGCAGTGCTTTGGATCCGTATCTTTACCAGATCGCGGATGAAATGATTAAACATTGTCGAGATAGAAAGACAGTTGTTTTCCTTCCCTTGGTTGCGACTTCTAAAAAGTTCAGAGATATTCTAAATGAAAAAGGATTTAAAGCTGCAGAGGTTAATGGCGAATCTAAAGACCGTGCAGAAGTGCTTAAAGATTTTGACGATGGAAAATACAATGTTTTGTGTAACTCGATGCTGCTTACTGAGGGTTGGGACTCGCCAGAAGTTGATTGTGTGATTATGTTAAGACCAACAAAATCGCGCCCTCTCTATGTTCAATGTATTGGGCGAGGGCTTCGACTTGCGAAAGGAAAAGAAGATTGTTTAATCTTAGACTTCCTTTGGCATACTGAACGTCATGAGTTGGTACATCCAGCTCACTTAGTTGCAAAAGATGAAGAAGTTGCGAAAAAAATGACTGAGAAAATGGCTGAATTGGAAGATGAAGCAGAACCTATTCCCTTTGACTTGGAAGAGGTCGCGGAAATTGCAGAAGGTGAAGTTGTCCAGGATCGTGAAAATTCACTTGCAGAGCAGTTAGCAGCAATGAAAAAACGCAAAAGACAACTTGTGGATCCTTTGCAATTTGAAATGTCCATTCAAGCAGAAGACTTGGTAAATTATGCACCGTCCTTTGGTTGGGAAATGGCACCGGCTTCAGATAAACAAATTGCAGCCCTTGAAAAATTTGGGATTTTCCCAGAAGAAATTGAAAATGCAGGCAAGGCTAAAATCTTGCTGGATAAATTGAACAAACGAAAAATGTCGGGTCTGACTACACCTAAACAAATTCGTTTCTTGGAAAAGAAAGGTTTCCACCATGTGGGAACTTGGCAGTTCGATAAAGCACGTAAGCTTATTGACAGAATCGCTGGCAATGGCTGGCGGGTTCCAGCAGATATTAACCCTAGCCAATATACAGGAGTTTAATATAAATGGAAGAAAAATTTGACTTGATACCTCTTTTAGATTTTATCCCCCCAGCATCACTTGATTATACAGAGTGGGTGTCGGTTGGTATGGCCTTGAAGCATGAGGGGTATGGTTTTGAAACATGGGATCTTTGGTCTCAACCTGATTCACGATATAACGCAAGAGAGATGGAAGCTAAGTGGAATTCTCTTGGCAATAATGACGGGACACCAGTAACTGGAGCTTTTATCACAATGAAAGCAAAAGAAGGGGGCTGGCAACCACGTCAATATAAAGGAGATGATGGAAACGAATTTCTTGGTTGGGATGATGAAGTAAGTGCAGCACAAGAATATAAATTTATTGATAAGTCTTGGGTTGAAGGTCAAGAAATCCGAGAGCCGGATCATTGGGATCCTATTGAGCAATTAAAAACTTACATTCAAACTCTTTTCAAAAATGATGATTATATTGGCTATGTGGTTGACTCTTGGTTACGTGATGATGGGAAATATTCTGTCAGTGGTAAAGGTAACTACACGCGGACTGCAGAAGAAGTACTTAATCAATTAGAAAAGTACAAAAATGAAAAAGACCTAGGTTTTATTGTAGGAGATTCTAACCCTGAGGCTGGCGCTTGGATTCGTTTCAATCCTTTAGATGGTAAAGGTGTTAAAAATGATAACGTCACAGAGTTCAAATATGCTTTGGTAGAATCGGATAATCTGAGTATTGATAAGCAAAATGCAATCATGCGAGAACTTGAATTACCCATTGCAACGCTTGTTTATTCTGGTGGAAAATCAGTACATGCCATTGTAAAGATTGATGCTAAAGATAAAAATGAATACCGTGACCGCGTAGAGTACCTCTATAAAATTTGTAACAAGAATGGTCTGCAGGTTGATAGTCAAAATAAAAATCCGTCTCGACTTTCCAGAATGCCAGGTATCATCCGCGGAGAACATAAACAGTTTCTTATTGATACGAATATTGGTAAAGCAGACTGGGAGGAGTGGCAAACATGGATTGAAGACTTGAATGACGATTTACCAGAATTCGAAAGTCTCGCCGAAATGTTTGAAGAAGATCCGCCCCTGGCACCTGTTCTGATTGATAATGTACTACGCCGCGGGCATAAAATGCTCATTGCTGGACCGTCGAAAGCTGGTAAATCTTTTGCACTCATGGAAATGTGTATTGCAATTGCGGAAGGTATTCCTTGGTTTGGATTCAACTGTGAACGCGGAAAAGTACTCTATATCAATATGGAGCTTGACCGTCCTTCGGCCTACAAACGATTTAAGGATATTTACCGAGGCATGGGAATACGTCCGGACCATGTAAGAAATATTCATATTTGGAACATGCGTGGACATTCAATTCCAATGGATAAACTAACGCCCAAACTTATCAGACGTGCACAGAAAGAAAAATTTGATGCAGTGATTATTGACCCGATTTACAAAGTATTGACGGGTTCGGAAAACGATGCGGAGCAAATGGCTAAGTTTACCAATAACTTTGATAAAGTAGCCGCGGAACTTGGAACATCTGTTATTTACTGTCACCATCACTCAAAAGGTGCTCAAGGCGGAAAATCTTCCATGGACCGCAGTTCTGGTTCTGGTGTCTTTGCCCGTGATCCCGATGCAATTCTTGACTTGATTGAGCTTGAAGTTACGGACAATCTTCGGAAAATGCAAGAAGGACGTGCAACCGCGAACTTCTATGCAGAAAAAATCAGAAATGAAAATCCAACATATTTGAGTGAGATTGGGCAAGATGATTTCTTATCAGCATCAGCTATGCGGGAGCATCTTACTGCAGCACTTGGACAAGATAGAGCCTGGCAAATTTCAGGCTTTGAGCTTGGGGAAGTTCAAAAAGTTGTGAAGCTCATGTCGGCTTGGAGACTTGAAGGAACGCTTCGAGAATTTCCGAAATTTGAGCCGGTCAATCTTTGGTTCAATTATCCTCTACACACTCATGATGACGTTGGTAATTTGAAAGACTTAGATCCCGTTGGTAGTGAACCACCATATAAAAAGGGTGCTAAAAAAGGACATGCAACACAAAGTTCTGAGGAAAAGAAAGCTGCACGTATCAAGAAAAATACAGCAAATGTAATCACTGCTTTGGATAGTCTAGATATGGACGGAAAAGGAAAGGTCAGAATCGGAGAGCTTGAAACATATTTTGATAAGTCACGCAATACTATCAAGCAGTGGATAAAAGCTTCTGATTCTTTGGAAATTGATGACGAAGGTTATGTGTCTAAATGTGAAAAAAATGAAAGTTCTGATTCTAAAAATTAGAAAATATGTAGGGTGTCAAAACTGTCAATTTTTACTTAAATTGATACCCCTGTCAGTCCTGTCAGTTTGGCTGAAAGTGACAGGTAAAAAAGGGTGTCAAACCTATCAATTTTGACAAGTCTGACAGTGTCAAAAAGGGGTGTCAGTGATTTCTATACTTCCGTATAGAAATATCCTGGGGGTGTAGGTGTATTGACAAGTCAAATTTGCTTTTGGTGTTGCAAATTTTGACAAGTAAATGACACCCCACCGAGTTGCGCGAGGGTGGGTGGTGGTAAGAAGAAAAATTAAAAAGTTTTCTTAAGAAATGAGGTGGAAAATTTGGACTATGAAAAATTTTTCAACGATGTAAAAAATTGGATTTTAGAATGTAATTCTCAAGCGGTGAAGTTGGGTTTCGGAAATACTGAATTCTGGGACTGGGCTGTGATGTCACTTGGAGAGTTATCAACAAAATATGACAATCAACCGCTGGTCATGGCTCAAACAAATATGTTGCTTGACTGGTTAGAAGATACCTGGGAGGGAATGAAAAAATGAAATTAAGCGAGATTGAAGCAGCTGGAAGAACTACAACTATTTATGATAGCGATAATTATAAATGGACTGGGATTATAGCTGACAGAACACTTGCAAATTACGGTTCAGCAAGTGATTATCAAGACAAACGTGCACTGGACTTTGAAAAAAGTAGGATAGTGTACACAGCAGAGCAAATGCAAGAGTATGCAAAATCAAAAGTGGCTGAAGCCTTTGAAATTTATGATGTGGATTTACATGACGAAGTATTAGAAGAATTGTTTGGGGAGGCATAGGAGTATGTCTCATAAATATGGTGCAAAGAAAGTGACTGTTGATGGAATCACATTCGACAGTAAAGCAGAAAGTATTTACTATCAGCTGCACAAGGATGATCCTAACATGAAAATGCAAGAGAAATTTGTTCTGATGGACAAGTTCCGCTTGAATGGTAAAGCATACCGTGAGATTGCATATAAACCAGATTTTACTTTCTATGATGAACAAGGGAACTTGGTAAAAGTAATCGATGTAAAAGGTATGATCTTACCAGAGTTCAAAATTAAAGCAAAGCTATTTGCTAATCGTTATGGGATTCCAATTACGATTGCTAAAAAAGTTGCACGAAAAGATGAATTTACAGAAAAGGTGATGTGATGAAGAGGTTTGAAGAAGAATTCAATTATTTAATTGAGTTATCGGGAAAAGTCCTTACAGGTCAAATTGAAGTAGAAAAATTTGAAAAGCACAGAACAATTTTTCTAAATAAATATGCTGAAAAGCAGCAGTCAGAGATTCCAGAGTTCCTGGCGGCTGAAATTGAGCGAGTGAAAAATGAAGGTGCCAAAACACTAAGCGAATTATACAGTGCAGACATTAAATGGCTGACATACGGAACGACTTATCTTAATGGAAACGAGTTGAAGCTTGCTGAATGGTTTTATGATAATACAGAAACATTTGAATTAGCTTTTATCCACGGCTACACAGTCGCTAAGGAGAAGCGGTTTTATCTAGCTGATGTAAATTTTGGATTTTATATTTCTGATTTGAGTATTAAGGGGGTAACTAATCCAGTCACTATATATAAAGAACGTGCTAGGCAGTTTTCTCAGCAGGAAATCGACAGCATGGAAACTGGAAGCTATAAGCAGATTGAGGTGGAAGGATGAAAGAAAAATTTAAACAATGGATAAAACGTTGGGAACGAGAAGCAGAAAAATCTAGAAAGAAAATTGAAGCTCAAGAAGAACTCAGAAAAGCTGAAGGTGTATCTGAAAGTTCTTTATCTTGGATTGATACAAATATCAAGAAAGAAACAGATTACTTGAATATGTGTGAAGAGCGTATCTCAGAACTGCAGGCAAAGCTTTAGGAGGGATTGGACAGTATGATTGAACTAAACAAGATTTACAATGAGGATTGTTTGGAAGGTATGAAGCGAATTCCAGATGGTTCCGTAGATATGATCTTGTGTGATTTACCTTATGGAACTACTAACTGCTCATGGGATGTTATTATTCCATTTGGGAAACTTTGGGAACAATATGAGCGAATAATCAAGGATGCTGGCGCAATAGTTTTAACTGGGGCGGAACCGTTCAGTAGCCATCTAAGAATGAGTAATCTAAAGCTTTATAAATATGACTGGATATGGGACAAAGTAAAAGGGACAGGTTTTTTAAATGCCAAGAAGCAACCCATGAGAAATCATGAAATTGTTTCTGTTTTTTACAAAAATCAACCTACTTATAATCCACAAAAAACATCGGGCCATAATTTAAAAACTTCTTTTCGTTCAAACGAACATCAAACTGATGTATATGGAGAAATGAAACAAGATTATACTTACTCCTCTACTGAAAGATATCCTCGTAGCATTCAAATATTTAGCACAGACACGCAAAATAGTTCATTGCATCCCACACAAAAGCCAGTTGCTTTATTTGAATATTTGATTAAAACCTATACAAATAAAGGATATACAGTCCTAGATAATTGCATGGGTTCAGGAACAACAGCAATTGCATGTTTAAACACAGAGCGTAATTTCATAGGATTTGAAACAAATAAGGAATACTATGATAAATCTTTAGATCGTATCAAAAACAATGTGACACAACTAGACTTATTCGAGGAGGCGAAATGACAAAAACAAAGCTGCAAATCATGCGTGAGAAGGCAGAATATGATATCGGAGAGCTTGCAGATATTGTCTCTCCACTAATTGAAAAAACAGTTGTCAAAGGGTTGAGATTTGATCAAATTAATGCGCTAACTATTATGTATGAGTTTGGGCATATCAAATTTAATGATGATTTACTGAAAGTATATGCCCAAGCCCTCGGCTGCTCGGTAGATGAATTGAGGGAGGAGTGAAGATGGATAACACAACATCCAACACAATTTTTGCAGTTGCAATTATTTCAGCAATTGTAATTTGGCATTGGATTAACAAGAGATATGGAGACGATTAAATGACAAAAACAGCAAAAGACAACTTGAAAGATCACCTGTGGCCTTACAGTGATGAGGATATTGCAATAATTCGTGAAGAAAAAACACAGCTTGTAACTGCTGCAGAGTTTGCTGAGGCTGTTGAAGCTTTGAAAAAATCAAGGGAACGTCTAGGCGATTTCCAAGAACCTTGGAATGAACGTGAAAAAGAAGTCGACTTAATTCTTAGCGAGGCACTCGCAGAAATCGGAGGGGAAGATGAATAAGTACGTTAGCGTTGAAAAAACTTTTGAAAGAAATTAATCATGAAAAAGTTCCCGTTGCTCTTTATGGTAACGAAAAACTCAAAGGAGAATATGAAAAAGGGAAGTGTCATGGTCTTGAATTAGCTGAGGATAAAATTAAAGAGTTGGCAAAAAGAGAAGACCAACCTAAACTCAGCATACCGAAGAAGATTGCGGAAGAGCTTGATGAACTAGAATTTGATTGGGATATGATGGTTTTCCAAAATATTTCAGAAGGAGATTATCAAGAGCTATTTGATTACATAGATAGAGGTAACAGTCCTATCATAATGACTTACCTCGCAGGCGAGGCGCTCGGTGTTGATTTTCTGGAGGTTGAGGGATGAATTTAATTGTAACAATATCCTTGGTTATTACAGCAATATTCTCTTTGCTGAACTTTGGGCAACTGAGTAATATTTTGACTGAGATGAAGAAAGATAACTTAAATGGCGACAAATAAAAAAATCCCTTCAGGGATCAAAAGGCGAAGAGCAATTCCAGTACCGCAGCGGGAATTTGAACATGTACTTCCTGCAGCTATATCAGCAATAAGCAATAGGCTATCTGATGGTGTAGAAGTTTATGAAGTATATATTTGCTTGAAACAAGGTCGGGAAATGCTTAGTTATGATTATAAAAAAGAATAGGAAAAATGATAAAAAAAATAATCTGCAAGATATTGAGACACAAATGGGTTAGCTTTCATTATGCTTATGAAGTCTGTATACGTTGTGATGCAACTAGAATCAATCTTAAGTAGCAAAAAAAGCCCGCGGGTAATGGGCTTAGCAAACAATACTTTCTATCTCAATTATATCATATTTTGGAGGTAGAGAATGCGGAAGAAACAGGAGATAAGTTCCGAAACATTGGCTTTTCTTGAGGAACAGTTTCGAAGTTACCCACAGATTGGTTTTCTTAAAGCAGTAGCTGAAAAAAGAGATGCTAACAAGTCTGTGGAATACTATGACACATTGGAAAAAGATATTAATAATGCCTTTGAATGTTTATCAGAAGATTTACAAGAGATTGTAGAAGAATGCTTTTGGGGCAAAAATAGGCACCTTGATTGGGAAACAATTGGAGCAGTTTATTTAGGCGTGAAGCGTAGGAAGTCGTATGAAGTACGATATCAGATACTTGAAGAACTGGCACTAAAACAAGGATTATTAATAAGATAAGGGCACGAAAAGAGGTTTCTGTGCCCTTTTTTGTATGAAAAAATAATGATATGAAGCAGAAATCTATGAAAGGAGAAAAGAGGTGTGAAGCTAAATCAAAAACAAAAGCGCTTCTGTGAGGAGTACGTAAAGCTTGGCAATGCTACACAAGCCGCAATTAATGCGGGATATTCTAAAAAGACAGCTTACTCTCAAGGGCAGAGATTGTTGAAGAATGTTGAAGTCCAAGAATATATAGCCGAACTCAATGAAGAACTTAAAAAGGACAGTATAGCTGGAGCTGATGAAGTTTTGCAATTTCTAACTTCTGTCATGCGTGAAGAACAAACTGAGGAAGTTCTCAGATTAGATGGAGAAGGCGTTCAAGTCAAAGAAACCATTAAGGTTCAACCAAAAGACCGGATAAAAGCTGCTGAGCTTATTGGTAAGAGATATGCGTTATTCACTGATAAGAAAGAGGTTGAGGTCACTGATGTAACATTTGTCGATGACGTGCCAGAAGGTGATGACGTTGACTAAAATTAAAATGTCAATCAGCAAGGCTCTTGGTAAGGGCTATAACTCTTTTTATCATAGCCGGAATTTTTATAGAGTTGTAAAGGGATCACGTGGTTCGAAGAAATCAAAAGATACTGCGATTGATTACACTGTGAAAATACTGAAGTATCCCTGGGCAAATCTTTTAGTGGTCCGGCGATTCAGTAACACGAATAAACAATCAACTTATTCTGACTTTAAGTGGGCAGCTAACCGCCTGGGAGTTTATCATCTTTTCAAGTGGAATGACTCTATGCCAGAAATCACTGTCAAGAAGACAGGTCAAAAGATTCTCTTTCGCGGTCTTGATGATGAATTAAAGCTGACGTCTTTGTCAGTTGAAATTGGTTATTTATGTTGGGCCTGGTTTGAAGAAGCTTATCAAATTGAAAAAGAAGAAAAGTTTGACACGGTTGTTGAATCAATACGTGGGGCAAGTGATGAGCCGGGATTTTTCAAGCAGATTACTGTCACGTTTAACCCATGGAGTGAAAGACATTGGCTAAAGAAAAAGTTCTTTGATAGCGAGACAAAGGTAAAAGATGTTTTTGCTAGGACTACAACTTTTCGTATCAATGAGTGGCTTGATGAACAAGACAGGCAGCGCTATTTAGATTTATACCGTACGAATCCAAGGCGGGCAAGAGTGGTCTGTGATGGAGAGTGGGGAGTATCGGAAGGACTTGTCTTTGATAATTTTGAAGTTAGAGAGTTTGATATAGAAAAAGTTATCCAAGAAGTGGGTGAAACAACTCATGGAATGGACTTTGGATATACAAATGACCCTACTACATTGACAAGTTCAGTATTGGATCAAAAAAATAACACGCTCTACATTTACGATGAGCTTTATAAAACAGGAATGCTTATCAAAGATATTGTCAAAGAAGTTGGAAAACGGAATATGATGAAAACGGAGATTACCGCAGATAGTAGTAATCCAATGGTTATTGATGAGTTGAGAAACGCTGGCGTTCGAAGAATTCGAGGGGCAAAAAAAGGCCCTAACTCAATTGCATTTGGGATAGACTTCATGCAGAATTTAAAAATTGTTATCCATCCAAAATGTGAACACACAATTGAAGAATTTAATCTTTATCTTTACAAGCAGGATAAAGAAGGAAATTGGCTCAATGAACCCATTGATAAAAATAACCATATTATCGATGCACTTCGTTATTCTCTTGAGCAATATTCAATTGGTAAGCCGAAGATTAACATAATGAAAGGAATATTATGAGTAACATTTCACTATTGAAAAATAATGTGATGATTAGTTCTACAACTAATGTCACAGAAAGTCTTATCAGGGAGGCGCTCACACTTCATGCACAGCTCCTACACAAGTTTAAAGAGGATTATGACTATTATGTTGGTAAACATAAAATTTTGACTCAGAAGCCAAAAGAGAACGGAAAACCAGACCATCGAATCATGGTGAACTTTCCAAAGTATATCGTGGATAGATACACTTCCTATTTTATTGGTGTTCCTGTGAAAGTAACCAGTGATGATGAACAAGTAAATGAATTTGTTGATTTGTATCGAATGGAAAACGATATGGAAGATATGGAGTATGAAATTGCAAAGACAGCTTCTATTTATGGTCGCGCTTATGCTTATTTAGCGCAAGATGAAAATTCTGATACGTTAATCACCTATGCGACACCGCTTGAGGCTTTTGTTGTATATGATGATACAATATTCCAACGCCCATTGTTCTCGGTTTACTACAGCACCAACCAAACCACAGGCGAGTTTTCGGGAAGATATACAACAAGAACAGAAATAGTTGATTTTATAGGAGATACCTCAAACTTTGTAACCGATGATTCTCAAATTAATCCTTATGGTGGAATTCCTCTGATTGAGATAGTTGAGAATGAAGAGCGACAATCTGCTTTTGAAAATGTAAAAACACTTATTGACTCAGTCAATCGTACTTTATCTGAAAAGATGAATGATGTTGATGCTTTGGCTGATGCTTATTTAAAGATTTTAGGTGCAGAACTTGACAAAGAGGCACTTGAAAAACTAAGGGATAATCGAGTGATCAACATGGAAGGGGCAGATGGGAAGAGTATTGTTGTTGAATTCCTTACAAAGCCGAATGGTGACACTACACAAGAAAATTTACTTGATCGTCTCCAAGATTTAATTTTCCAAATTGCTATGGTTGCGAATATTAATGACAAAGACTTTGGCAGTGCAGCTAGCGGAGTATCATTGCAATATAAATTACAAGCTATGAAAGATCTTGCTCAAGCTAAGGAGCGTAAATTGAAGGTTGCCATGAAAGAGTGGTATAAAATGCTTTTCAAAGTACAGTCTATCACTGGGAAACTTCCAGAAAATGCTTGGAATAAACTAAATTACAAATTCACTCGTAATTTACCAAACAACATATCTGATGAAGCAGAAACAGCGAAGAATCTTGATGGAATTGTTCCAAAAGATATCCAACTCAGTGTCCTATCAATTGTGGATAATCCAAAGCAAGTAGCTAATGACATGGAAAAGGCGGCAGAACTTCCTAAATTGCCAGTGATGACAGATACAAACATGGAGAATGTAGATGAATAGTCGAGTATATTGGAGGATGCGGGAAAAGGAAAATCAATTAAAAGTTCTTAAAGACCAAAAAGAGTATGAACGTGAGCTGGCTCGTATATATGAGCAAGTGCAAAGAAATATTCAACGTGATATAAATAATTTCTATGCGAGATACTATAATCAAAAAGAAGGCTGGACTTTGGCAGATGTGAAGAAGGCTGTCAATCAATTTGATATAAAAGAATTTGAAAGCAAAGCAAAAGAATATGTTGAAAACAAAGACTTTTCCGCTGAAGCTAACGAACGATTAAAGCTTTATAATCTGACTATGAAAGTTAATCGTTTGGAGATGTTAAAATCTGAAATTGGTTTGGAAATGCTGAAAGGTAGCAGTGATTTAGACAAACACGTTAAAGAAAAATTACTAAAAGAAGCAAAAGCTGAAGCTGAACGTCAAGCAGGAATACTTGGGAGAACAGTCAATTCTCTTGATTTTAGCGACAAATACTTTAAGGTGTTGATTAATGGCAGCTGGAACCAATCGTCTTTCTCTGAGCGAATCTGGGGTTACAATGATAAATTAAAAGGTGTGCTTGATGGCTTAATTCCACAAATGATTATTCAAGGGAAGCATCCAACAGCGTTAACTAAAGACTTGAGTAGAATTTTTGGATCAGCAAGATTCGAAGCTGAAAGACTTTTACGAACAGAATCAAGCCGGATCTATGGTGAGATGGCAAAGGATGCTATCAAAAAGGCAGGTTATAAGCAATATGAATGGCTTGCAGAGCCTAAAGCGTGTGACATTTGTCGCCCCATGGATGGAAAAACATTCGATATAAAAAATGCGGAGTTTGGAAAGTCTTTATTTCCCATGCATCCAAACTGTCGTTGTTCAATTATTCCAGTCATTCCTGACTTTGATATTGATGATTATTTGGAAAGAGGAAATCAAGCTATAAACGAAGCTATGAAGTCCTATAATGGTTCTAACGATGAAGATGTTAAAAAAGCATTCGAGGGGTTGTTGGAAAAGAATAATGATATAATAAAAGTGAATAATCCTATAAATGATATAAAAAAATATATGAATGGTATCGATTTAAAGAAAGCCAGTCATAGTGATTTGATTAAACTTGGAGCATTAGTTAATGAGCAATTTGATATTGCAGGAAAAATAGGCCAAAAAGAAGAACTTAAGAAAATTTTCTCTAACTTCCGAGAAATTGGGGGAACAGTTCCAAAAGATGGGTGGGCTAAAGGTTCAGGTAAAGTAGCTAAAAGTCGTATTTCTGAGGCCTTCTCGTATTATCCCAAAGAATGGGCAGAATATGCTTACAACGCTGGGAAAAGTATTTATACAAAAGATACGCAGCGTGGATTCTTTAGCAATATAGGATTAAAAGGGAGAACATGGCGAAGTGGTATCGCTGATAATGCTGTAAGTATTATGCTTAGTAAAGGAAGCAACACTGTAAGTTATCATGAGATAGGACACTATGTAGAGCACTTTAATCCGGAAGCTTTAAAATTATCACAGGAATTTGTTGCATATCGGACAAAAGGTGAGCAAGAGATTGACATGCAGGATTTGCAGTATTGGTATCGCCGTGGAGAAAAAACCAAAAAAGATAATTTTATTAGTCCCTACATTGGTAAAAGCTACAATAATGCTACAGAGGTACTTAGTATGGGATTGGAAAGTATTTTTGAGCCAGGAAAAGGTAAGGTATTTGCACAACCTACTGAAAAAAGTGAGTTGATTCTGAAGAAAATCACTGATGACCTAGAATATCTTAACTTTATAATTGGAATGTACTTGAAAGGATGATGAAAATGGATAAATTTAAACTACTTGAAAAAAAGTATGAAGAACATTTTAATGTTTCATTTCCTCAAAGAATAATTGGGTTTTGGGATCCTGTTCATGACACTCCTCAATATATCCAAACTGTGGGTTATGATGAAATGAAAAAAGCTGTTGATGAAGCGATAGCTAAAAACGAACCATTTGAAGAAATACCGGAAGAAGAATGGGCGAGTATTGTATTTTAAAAATTGAGTACTGACAAATTAGTCAGTACTTTTTTTATTGAATAATTTTCAAAAGGGCACAAAACTGCATAGGAGTGCCCTTTTTTTTGCGCGAAAATTACTGTATAAGCCCATCAGTGTAAGGCTAAAAATATCACTAGATAGCTGCGGAGCTTTATACCAGGAGAATCATAATGAGTGAACAAACACCACCAGTTGAACTAAATGAAACACAAGTAGCTACACCGCCAGCAAATGAACCTACTCAACCACCAGTTGAAACTCCTCCAGCGGAGCCAACAAACGATGGACCTACAAATGCTGATTTTGCAAAAATGCGAGTTGAAAACAACAAGTTAAAAAAGCAACTTGAAGCATTTGAGGAAGAAAAGCGAGAGCGCGATTTTGCCAAAATGAGCAAAGAGCAACGTGCAAAAGCTGAATTTGATGAAGAACGTGAGAAGTTTGAAGCTGACCGTAAAGCATTTATTCAAGAAAAACAACAAGCTCAGATTGCTGCTGATTTATCTGAAAAAGGCTTGCCGAAGTCTTTTGCCAAGGTTTTGGCGCTACTTGATAGTGACGAAGATGTTCTATCACTTATTGATGAAGCTGTCAAAGAACAATCTGAATTGATTGATTCGAAAACAAAGGCGCTTCTTGCAGGTACTCCACCAAAAGTAAGTCGGAATACTGGGGAAGCACCAGTCACAAAAGAGGCATTTAACAAAATGAGTTATGCCCAAAAAATGGATCTTTATCAAACAGATAAAGAATTATACAACAAGCTAAAGGAGGCTTAATAAATGGTACAAGGAAAAACAACTACTGCTAATGTAGTTATCCCAGAGGTTATGGCTGACATGATTTCAGCAAAATTGCCAAGCAAATTGCGATTTGCAGGGCTTGCGGATATTGATGACACGCTCACTGGTAAACCAGGAGATACTATCACTTATCCAAAATGGAAATATATTGGCCCAGCTGAAGATGTTGCGGAGGGTGAAGCAATTCCATTAGATCAACTTGGAAAAGATGTTGCTGATGTAAAAGTGAAAAAAGCCGGTAAAGGTGTAGAAATTACTGATGAAGCAATGCTTTCAGGTCTTGGTGATCCAATCGGTGAAGCTGGACGTCAACTTACCTTGTCAATTGCAGACAAGGTTGATAATGACCTTTTAGCGTTAGTTGATACTTCGACTCAAAAAGTTGAAACAGCAACAGCTGGAAAAATTACACTTGCTGATTTGCGAAAAGCTATCGATGTATTTTCAGACGAAGACTTGCAAAATATGGTTCTTGTAACTTCCCGAACTGATGCAACAAATTTACGTGATGAATATCTTGCAGCTAACTCAGGTGCTGATGTTGCAGCAAATATGCAGACTGCCGGAGCATTTGCTCGTGTCTTAGGTGTGGATATTATCCGTTCAAATAAAATTGCTGCAGGTAAAGGGGCCTTGGTTAAAACTACAATTGATCCCGAAACTGAAGAAACAGGAAGTGCGTTCCGTATTGTTATGAAACGTGGTGTGCAAGTTGAATCAGATCGCGACATTATCAAAAAATCTACAGTGATTACAGCAGACGAACATTATGGTGTTTATCTCTATGATCCAACTAAGCTTGTCCTCATTACTACACCCTAAGGCTCCCCAGGAACCAACTGGGGTTACGCTAAATAAAACAACATTAACTCTTGCTGTTGGTGCAAAAGAAACACTGACTGCAACAGTTGAGCCTGTAGATGCTGTAGATAAAACTGTGACTTGGTCATCAAGTGATGAAACGATTGCTACAGTATCAGCACAAGGTGAAGTAGAAATTATTGCAGAGGGAATCGCAAATATCATAGCCTCGACAGTAAATGGAAAAACTGCAACTTGTGAAGTAACAGGCACAGCAGCTTAATAAAGTGAGGTGAAAAATGAGTATGCTATTACGTCGTTATCATCAAAAAGAAGAAGTCCAAGATGTTGTAAAGGACAATGAACTTCTTGATGATAATTCAAATGGTGAAAACCAAAGCAATGAAAAAATTGCCAAACCAAATTCAAGCTCAAAAAAAGATGATATCAAAGCTTACTTGACAAGTAACGGAATAGAATTTGACGAAAGTGCCAACAAGGATGTTCTTCTGGCATTGGTTGAATAATGTCTGCTATTGATGATCTTAAAGTAATGCTTGATTTTGATGGTGAGGACACAGCACGTGATAAAAGATTAAATCTGATTATCAAGAATGCTGAAGCTTCACTATTGACCCGATTACCTGGACAAAAGGAAATTCCTAATGAATTAAGTTATATCGTTGTTGAACTTGCCATTATTCGTTTTAACCGGATTGGAAATGAGGGTATGAAAACTTTCAGGCAAGAAGGTGAAGATATTACTTACGATTTAACAGATGATTTAGCTCCTTTTATGGATGCTATCAATGCTTGGTTGAATAACCAAGAAGATCCTCCAGGTAAAGCCGGAAAGGTCCAGTTTCTATGAGATACGGTGAAACAGTTATTTTTGTAAAAGTGATTGAAGGTGGGAAATATGATCCAGTTATTGGAGACTATAGCAAACCCACAGAAGTCCGAACTGTAAAGCAAGCTAATGTATCTGTAATGACCGCACAACGCCAGCAGGTGACCTATGGGGACGTGAAAAACACACGATTTACTATTAGGCTCCAAAGAGAATACACTGCCTCTTTTTCTCATATTGAGTATAAAGGCCACAAATACATGTTAGATACTGACAAAACACCTCGGAATTCGTCAGTGCTTACGGTGATTAGAAATGGCTAGTGTATCAATAAAAGGCGCAGATGCTTTAAAGAAAGCATTGCAGAAAAATTTAAAGCTTGAGGCTGCAAAAAAAGTTGTCAAAAATAACAGTGATCAATTGCATAATGCTCTTGTTCGAAATACGAGGAAAGGCGTTGTCTTTTCAAAAGGGTATTCAATGGAGCAAATCAATCAAGATATTGCTTCACGTATGCCTGAGTATAAGGATGGTGGCTTATCGTCTGAACAAGGGACAGCGAAAGATTATGCACCCTATTTGATCAACGGGACACGGTTTATGGAAGCAGAAGATTTCATGAAAGAACCTTTTGAGACACAACAGGAAAAATTCAAATCGGATATGGAGAGATTAGTTAAATGAAAACACAATGGCAAGATCTTCATGACAAATTATTCATGATTGCTCAAGGACAAGTAGGAGACGATAATGTCTATGACTACCGACAACTTGATGATGTGAAATATCCTTTTGTAGATTTCAATGATTCTGATTGGACTGCTTCTGGAACTAAAGTAGGCGGGGCAATAAAAAAATTCAATTTTACTTTAAATGTTTGGTCAGAAATAGAAGATTTAAAAAACTTGTCAAATTATGCTGAAAATATCATGAGTCAAGCTAGTAAAGCAAAAGGCTTTACACTACTTGTCAATGAATCGAGTATAAAATACTCCATTGACAGAACTGTCACGCCAAATGTTAGGCGGGCAATGATTACATTAACTTTTAGATAAAAAGGAGAAATAAAAATGGCTGGAGAAACAGTTACACCACAAGCGGTCCAAGGAAAAAATATTGTTTTCATGATTCGTAAATATGCAGACCGTAAAACTAAAGCTGCAAGTTCTGTTATTTTTCAAACAGATTATGGCCGTTCATTAAGCGCGGATAGTGATGCTACGGCAACTAAAGACGGTAACGTCAATACTTCTAAGCCTGCGGCAACAGAAGTTACAGCATCACTGATTTTGTCCACACAAGATGATCTAATTGATGAATTAGAAGAGGCTTGTCAAAATGGTGATTTACTTGAAATTTGGGAAATTAACCTTCAAAAACCTACCACAGAAGAAGGTACAACACCTATGAAATATAAAGGTAAGTACATGCAAGGGACTTTAACGTCATTTGAACTTTCTGCGAAAGCCGATGATCTTGCAACTTATGATAGTACCTTCTCAATCAATGGAAAACCACAAAAGGGCGAAGTTACTGTAAGTAAAGAAAATCAAGAAGAAATTGATTATGTCTTTGCAGACACAACTGCCACACCCTAATGCGCCCCAGAATGTAACTGGGGTAATTAATAGTGACGGATCTATTACTGTAAGTTGGGACAAGGTAGAAGGAGCGCTTGCGTATCTCACACATTATGGAGATGCTAACCAAGGTGCCTCTTCGGAACTTAAATACATGGGTTACTCTGAAACGAACTCATGGACTCTAGCTGCAGATAATGTTCCAGAGCTTCAAACAGGAGATTTTATTCTTGTAACGGTACAAACCTACAATGTAAAAGCACCTAGTGATATTCCTACGGAAGTAGAAAAGGCACAGTACCTCCATGATGGAGAGTTTACAGGCTCGGCTTGGAGTGAATCTGTGACACTAACATTAACAACTAATTAAGATATCAGGAGAAAAAAATGGAATTAGTAATCAACGAAAAAACTTACACTTTAAACTTTGGAATGCGCTTCTTGCGTGACATCAATAAAAAAGTTGAAACACCAATTGAATTTGGTTCAGCTATCAAGCAACAAATTGGATTGAAGTACTTTGTTTCTCTTCTTTTGGATGGAGATATCACAGCACTCGCAACAGTTATGATCACTGCAAATGCTGGTCAAAAACCTAACCTCACACAAGCAATCGTTGACAACTACTTTGACGATGAAGATACTGATATCGATGCTTTATTTGACAGCGTGATGGAGGGTTTAGAGACAGCGAATGCTACGAAGAAAGTAGTCATTCAACTCAAAGAGGCAGTGGAAGCAGCGGAAGCGCAACAAGAATAGATGCTGATGAATTCTATGAAGCGGTAGCAGTGAACTGCTTCCGTTTTTTTGGGATAACAAATTGGGATGAGATAGACCGACTGACATTAAAGCAATACAGAATTATGAGTGAGGCCTTACGATTGAGGAATATCGATGAAGAATTTTCAGCACATCGGCAAGCCTGGTTAAATCGTGAAGTTAAAGCTGAAAAAGAGGTCGGGAAGAGAATTGAACCAGTATATGCGACATTCAAACAATTCTTTGATTATGACAAATTAACTGGTGAAAAAACTGATGATACACATCAAGTGGAAACATTTGAAAGTCGAATCAGTAAAATGTATCAAAAACGGAAAGGAGGAAAATAATGTCAGAAAGCTATACAGTATCAGCAACGCTTAGTGCGAAAGACCAAGGCTTTACAAGTACTATGAAAGCAGGACTTGGTGCACTTGATTCTTTAACAGCAAAGGCTGCTAAGTCAGGAAGTATTTTTAAATCTGTTCTTGGTGCAAATGTCATTGGTTCAGGAATTACCAAAGGGCTTAGTTTGGTTAGTACTGGAGTTCGTGGTCTTGTTTCTGAGTTGGATGAATCCAGCAAAGCTTGGCAAGTCTTTCAAGGAAATATGGAAGAGTTGAAAATGCCAACTAAGGATATTCAGGCTGCTAAAAAGGATATGCAACAGTTTGCCACACAAACTATCTACTCTGCCTCTGACATGGCTTCAACGTATTCTCAGCTTGCAGCGGTAGGTATAAAGAATACAGGTGAGCTTGTCAAAGGTTTCGGGGGTCTTGCAGCAGCTTCTTCTGAACCAACACAGGCTATGAAGACATTGAGTCAACAAGCTACCCAAATGGCAGCTAAGCCTATGGTGCAATGGCAAGACTTTAAACTTATGCTTGAGCAAACTCCGGCAGGTATTTCAGCGGTTGCAAAAACCATGGGAATGAGTACCAAAGACTTAGTTAAAAATGTACAAGACGGTAAAGTGAAAACGCAAGAGTTCTTTGATGCAATTACAAAAACAGGGACAAATGCGAACTTTACAAAAATGGCTACTCAGTTCAAAAGTGTTGGCCAAGCTGTTGATGGACTGAAAGAAGGTCTGTCTAATAAACTCATGCCAATCTTTGAGAGAGTGAGTAAAAAAGGAATTGAGCTTGTCACGAACCTTTCGGACGCTATCGAAAAAATTGACTTTGAAAAGATAGCCAATAAGGCAATGAGATTTGTTGGAAATATAAAAAAAGGATTTTCTCAAATCTGGTCAGGTTTTAAAGATTCGGGAGCCATATCTGCACTGTCTTCAGCATTCTCCGCAATAGGTGCAGCAATTAAAAATGTTAAATCTGCTTTATCTGGCGGCGTGGGTGAAGGTTTGAAAAATCTTGGTTCGTCATTAGGAGGACTAACTTCTAAAGCTGCAGGCGTGATTGAATCAGTTGCTAACGCCATTGCAAAAATGTCTCCAGGACAAATTAACCAAGTTGTGGGAGCTTTAAAAGCAGCAGCAACTGCAATGATTGCTTTTAAAGTGGGATCAATGGCCTTCCAAAAAGGGTTGGCTGTCTACAATGGTGTAGCTAAAACAGTTGGTGTTATCAAAACCCTTACTTCAGCTTTGAAAGGTTTATCGTCAGTTCAAGGAGGCAAAGGGACTAAAGCCCTTGCAGATATTCCAACGGCTCCAGCAACTTCAAAACTTTCTGGTTGGACTGGAATTGCTAAAAGTGTAGGTATTATTGTTGCTATTGGTGGATCAATGAAATTGGTTGCCTCAGCTTTCAAAGATATGGCAAATATTCGAGTATCTTGGGGGCAACTTGGTAAGAATTTAGCACAAATGGGAACATTCCTTCTTGCTGCTGCAGTTTCTATGGGGGTTATAGGGGGAGCTATTCAACTCTTTCCACCTATTGCAACAGCTTTGGCTATCGGTGCCGGTGTGTTTGTTGGTTTAGCTGAAACAATGGGATTGGTTGGGAAAGGTTTAGAATCATTTGCAAAGAGTTCAGATTCTGCAATTAAAACAGTAAACAATATTAAATTTGATAAAAACTTCTCCAAGAAGCTAGTTGAACTTTTAGGAGCTATGGCAGGTCTTTCAGCAGTAGGAAGTTTTGCAGGAATTATAGGTGGTTTGTCAGCACCATTTGCTGTGCTAGGAGCAATTAGTTTTACAGCTATTTCCGCTACAATTACCAAGATTTCTAAATTTGCAACAGAACTTGACTCCATGAACATTCCGGAAGCTAATGTTATTAAGCCAAAGTTGAAGCAAGTTCAAGATATTGCTAATGCATTGGCATCATTCAAAGTTGGTAATGTTGGTAATATTGGAGCAGTATTCAGTACGGCTTTTGCAAATTTATCTACAGGAAATATTATTGGAACTTTTAAAAAAGTTTCTGATTTTGTTCAAGAAGTTAGCAAAATGCCAAGTATTGATTCATCGGTCTTGCAGTCTAAGTTCAAGATGCTAGCTGATGTTAGAAATGAATTAAATAAAATTACTCAGTCAAACTCTACTGGAGGAACAAGTATTGACGCGGCTATTAATTCATGGTTTGGAAAACTTGATACTTCAAATCTTGTTGCATCATTTCAGAAAGTGACGGATCTTGTAAAGAAAATTTCCTCTATGGAAACTGTAGATGCATCAAGTCTTGATGCTAAATTCAAAACGATAAAAGATGTGTTTGAAAAAATCCGAAGTTTTTCAAAAGAAAATTTTGACTCATCAATATTTGATAGTTTGAATTCACTTTTTGGAAAAATGGATACTTCAAACTTGGTCAACTCTTTTACAAAAGTTGCAGATTTGACTAATAAAATTGCAAACTTACCAACCATTGATAGTGGTGTTATCGATACAAAATTTAAAGCAATAAAAAATGTATTTACGAAGCTACATGACTTTAAAATTGAATCTTACACAGGGGATACTTCTAATTTATCGTCATATAACAAAATTATCAGTGCTATCAATGAATTATCAGGATTTGTCCAAAAGTTAGCTAGTACTAATATTGTTGATATTAGTGGTAAATTGAACCAAATAAAAACTACTATTACTCAATTATCTAAGTTCACAGTTCCTGCACCACCAGAGAACTTAACACAGACTTTGGATAATGTTAAGAAGACAGTGACACCGTTAGGAGAGATCGCTACTTCAATGGGTACTATCGCCAATATTCCTGATTTATCAGCTATAGGGCCTAAAATTGATCAGATTAAGGCAGCTGTAAATAAAATTGCTACTTTGGTTATTTCACCAATGGCGTCTGGACTTAAAGATTCCATAACAGGTCTTGAACCTGTCATTTCTAGCATTACAACAATTGCTCGTAGTCTCCAAGCTTTTAGTGGTGTTGTGATTAATGGTGAGGCAATTTCAGCAAGCCTTAACACAATAAAGTCTGTGCTTAATAATGGTGTTTGGGATGCAATGCAAACAGGTTTATCTAAACTAGGTACCATGGAAACTACATTTACTAGTGGAACTACGGCATTTCAGTCTCTAAAAACAATGGTTTCAGCAATGAATAATATTCCGGCAGCTTCAACAGCTATACAAGCAAACGTGGATAATATCCAAAAAGGATTAGACAAGCTATCAGGTATTAACTTCAGTGCTGATATCGCTGGCAAAGCTGCTCAGTACGCTGCAGCAGTGAACAGTCTTATTTCTTCTTTAAAAGGAATGGGTGGAAACTTTTCACCAGTAGGTAATGAATGGGCTTCAAAAATTACTCAAGGATTTGTTTCAGGAATTTCTTCGTCTACAGGAAGGGCGACATCTGCAATCAGAAGTTTAATTTCTGCAGTTAGAGGAGCCGGTGCTTCTAGTGCCGGACAATTTCAATCTGTTGGAGCCATGATTGGTGCTGGATTGGCATCTGGTATGTATAGCGCCCTTGGACAAGTAAGAGCTGCTGCAGATGCGTTAGTTGCGGAAGCAAATAGGGCAGCTCAAGCTAAAGCCAAAATTCATTCACCATCTCGTTTGTTCCGTGATGAAGTCGGTTGGTATATTGGCGCAGGGGTTGCAGTTGGTATAAGTAAGAGCACAGCAACAGTTGTAGGAGCTACTAAACAGCTTACTAACAAAACACTAAGTGCTGCTACAGCAGTGCTTCCAAAACTTCAAACAGTTAGCACAAAGATGTTAGATGCTGTTACTCCAGATTTATCTTCGTTGTCTAACTTTGCTCGGGATTCAAGAGCTAGATTTGAAAGTAAGCTCAATGCTAATTATAGTTACAATCAACCAATCTACGTGACTGCAGAAGTAATCTCAACTCTTGATGGAAAAGAAGTTGGGTATGGTACCGCAAGATACGTAAAACAAAAAAACGATGCAGAAGATGCACGTCATAGACGTTTAGGAGGGAAAATTTAATGTCTTATGAATTTAGAGACACTACAGATTTGTCTGATCATAAAGAGAGTATGTCAAGTGAGGCATTTTCTATTGATGGACTTTATCCCGAAAATGAATTATCCGAAATAAAATATCGTACATTGCAAGTTATAGGTCGAGAAGAACTAACCTATGATTTATATAAGGCAGACAGTATATATGGGGTAGACGGAGAAGCATTAATCAATAAACGACTGCCGGGGCGTGAGTTAACGATTAAATTTAAAATTGAAACTCAGACAGCAGCCGAATTTGCGACAGCTTATCGGAAACTCAAAGGATTTTTAGTAGGGAATCATAGACAGATTAAGTTTGATGATGAGCCTAATCTTGTTTATGTTGGGACTTTAGCTGCAATGGATAGTCCTGAACCTGGACAAGTACGAGGAACAAATACCTTCACATTTTTCTGTGATGATGTCCATCCCAAAAGTGTAGATACTAAAGTTCTAAATGCAACAAATTCTGGAGGGGTAAATGGCTCTATTGTAGCCAATGAAGACGGTTCTGTTACAGTCAATGTAAATAACCAAGGGACACTTGAGACTTATCCTCAAGTAAAAGTTACCCATACTTCAGACAATGGTTTTGTGGGATTGGTTAGTCCAGAATCAGTGGTTCAATTGGGAAGTATTGAAGAAATACTAATCAATAATAAAACCACCGAAAAAGTGAAATATAAAAGTGCGTGGCTCTTGAATGAAAAAAGAGGGAACAACACAAACTTTAAAGATTTTGCGAATTCCAAGGATACCAACCCTCAAAACGAAAAACTGGAAACAGATGGGACCATCGCTTTTAAAAATGATGGTTTGCGACTAACTGCTTTGGGGAGTCCACCGGTTTATGGTTCATATCTGACTATGGGGGGATTGAAAAAGTTTACGATTCCAGCTGATGAAAACAAAGAATCCGGTGCGCGGTTCTTCAGTTCTTATATGAATATTTTAGCCTGGGCAGGAAAAATGGGTCAAACTGGTCTATTACAAGTACTTTATATGACAAGTGCTAACAAGTTGATTTGTGGTTTTGGTATTTATAAAGATGATTCAAAAGGAAATACTGCTAATGCACAATATTATATTGGTGGAAATACCCAGCGTACGTTTCATAACTTTAAGTTTCCAGCAAATAATGCAGAATCAAATCAAAAGCCAAACAATAAAAATAAAAATTTCAACTCCTCAAAAGGTGGAGTAACTATCACCAAAAGCGCCGGTGGTAAATTTAAGTGGTCACTGACAGATACGAGTCAATCTTTAACTGTTCCAGAGTTAGACAGTGCCAAAGTTTCACATATCTATGTGTATATTGGCCAGCTTAAAGGAAGAACCATTAGTACAAATCATTTCATGTCAAACATTGTTTTGCGTGGATTGAGTTTCAGAAAAGATGATGTTGCCATGTATTTTGATGAAACAACTGACGTCGAAACGATTATACCGGCCAATCCTCACCATTATGGTGAAGGAGAAGTTCTTCTGGTAGATATGGGCAGTGCTAAAGTCTTTAAAAAAGATGGCTCTATTCCAGGTAATGATGAGTTAATAACAGGGTCAGAATTCTTTTCAATT
The DNA here is from genome assembly GCF_016027715.1 of Lactococcus garvieae. Classification (NCBI taxonomy): domain Bacteria; kingdom Bacillati; phylum Bacillota; class Bacilli; order Lactobacillales; family Streptococcaceae; genus Lactococcus; species Lactococcus garvieae. The sequence goes on along the minus strand of NZ_CP065691.1, from coordinate 1,306,663 downwards.
CCTCCTGGAGAAAGTAGCTTTGATTTGTTTTTCTCTGATGAAATGACAACATTACCAGATATTGAAATAAGTTGGAAAGAGAGGTTCCTATAATGCAAATTAGTATTCATGACTCTTCGATGGAACGAGTAGCTTATATGAATAATGATTTACCTGATGCGCTCCACTACTTTGATGACAATTGGCACAGATATTTAGCTGAAGGGTCTTCTACCTTTGATTTTAAAGTCAGGAAAAATCATCCGGATGCTTCATTGATTACTTCCCAGGGATATGTCTCATTTACCTATGAAGATACAGATTATTTATTTGTTGTCATGATTAAAAAAGAAGATGATTATGTTCTTGAGGTTCAAGGAGATAACCTTAATCTTGAACTAATCAGTGAGCAACTTGATCCTTTCAAAAATACAGTCGCTCACACATTGGACTGGTATATTTGGAATGCCGCAGGTCTTTCGTCAAATGTAATTGCGATTGGAAACAATCCGTTTACAGATACAAAGATTCTAACTTTTGAGCAAGGAGAGACAAAGCTTGCTCGCTTGATTGCAATTATTCAAGCATGGGGTGGTGAATTTGAATTTATCACCTCACTCAAGAATAACGGTACATTAAATGAGCTAACTCTTAATATCTACCCAGAAGGCGGTGTGGGAGAAGTCAGGGAAGATGTCACTTTATATTATGGTCAAAACATAAAGGGTGTATCTCGTACAGAAGATAAGACAGGCTTGTTTAATGCAATAACTGTGACGGATTCTAAAGGTAAGTATAAGTGGAATAACCTTGAGAAAACTATTAAAAATAGCGATGGTAATATTGAATTTTATAAAAAACTCAATGAAACAACTGCTTATGCACCTATTTCAAGGGATCTATTTCCTTCTCAAATCAAATCGGGCACATCAGACCAATGGATCAGAAAAGATTTTAAGATTGAAGCTAAGTCGATTGAACATTTGTGGGACTATGCACTGACTCAATTAAAAGAAAATGCTTATCCAAAGGTTACATATGAGGTTGAAGCTACAAGTACAGCTGTTAGAAGTGAGCTAGGGAATGATAAGCGCTTGAATATTGGTGATACGGTGATTACTTATGATTCAAATTTTGATAAAGATGAAGGTGGTTTAATTCTTTCCACTAGAGTTTCTGAACAAGAGATTTCCTTTTCAAATCCCTTGAATGATAAGTTGACTTTTTCGAATTTTGTTAAATTAAAGAGCCGTATTTCTGATGATTTAATCGATCGTATGAATGATCTCATTAATCAAAATACACCCTATCGCTTAGAAATTTATACTGATAATGGTACAGTCTTTAAAAATTCTGCAGGCCAAACGACACTGTCTGCTCATATCTTCTTTGGTCAAGCAATCACTGAGAGTGAAGCAGATGCTATCCAATGGTACAAGGATGGAGAGGCGATTGTTTTAGGTACAGAAACAAGTTGGACAGTGAACGCAGAAGACATTGATGGAACTTCGGTTTATTACTATGAAGCTACAGTTGGTGAGAAGGTCTTCAAAAGTCTAGGATTGACTATTACAGATGTATCCGATGGTCTTGACGGAGTTGATGGCCGTTCAATTGTTTCAGTAGAACAGAAATACCAAATTACAAATAGTGAGACCGCTCCTCTGGATCCTTGGGAAGATAGTACATGGATTCCAGATACTCCTTTCCCAGACAAAGAACATCCGTACCTCTGGCAAATGACCAGGACGACCTATAATAAAGAACCTCTTACAAGTGATGTCACAGTTCTTGCGGGGACTTATGGCAAAGGAGAAGACGGTAAGCCAGGAGACGATGCCTGGGCAGTCAATATGACCTCAAGCAGCGTTACTCTTCCGGCAGACAATGAAGGGAAAGTATTGTCCTATGCGAACTCAGGGAATAGTTTCACAGTAATATCTGGCTCAGGCGGTTATCTAACTCCTCGGGCAAGTAGTGCAACTCTAGGTCCTAATGAGTTTCAAGTGACAGCCACTGCCACAAATTGTAAAGTTGGAGTATCCACAATTTTAACAGACACACATCAAGTCGCCTTTGCGAATATTAGTGAGATTCCAGATGGTGTTGGACGTACAGCTTTTATTGAATTTGCGATAAAAGTAAATATTGCGGGGCAAATCGCACATGTTTATAAGACACAGAACTTTGCGACAGCAACAGGTGGGAAACCTGGTCCTCCTGGACCAGATGGTGACCCTGTAACAGTTACAGGACAAAAAATTGATTATGCTTCATGGCCAAGTGCGACAGAATTTCCAGATGACGGTGCAGAATGGGTCAGTGAAATCCCAACGGTGCCAGAGGGTGAATATCTATGGACACGGATGATTATTCAATTCTCAGATGGAAGTGAATCAAGACCTTTCTACTCTATTGGAAATCAAATTGATTTAAATGCTGTTTACTCAAAAATTGAGCAAACAAAGGATGGAATCTTACAAACCGTGGGTGAGAATTACACTTCAAATGATGAGTTTCATCAATTACAAACCACGTTTGAACAAACTGCAGATTCTTTTCAAATGGGATTTGATAACATGTCGAAATTTATGGATGTAGGTGGAAATCTTACAGAGGATGAATTTGAGGTTGAAAGTAGCTTTATCAAGTTCGATGCGACAGGAATTACTCTGGGACAGTCAAGTAGCCCCATCCAACTTATCTTAAGTCCAACGCAACTTGTCTTTGACCAAGCGGGGTATCCCGTTGCAGTAATGAGCAATAATAAATTAACAATTAACAATGCGGAGATTGGCGAATTCCTGAAACTTGGGAACTTTGAATTCATTCCGCAAACTAATGGCAATCTAAGCTTTATGAAAGTGGGGTAAATATGGCAGGAGGATCAACTGCAGGATCACTAAAACTAAATAAATCAAGTTTCACTTTATCAGGAGTTACGAGTAATGACACCTTGACTTATACCACAGACGGTGGCGGTTCTATGTCCACACCTCGTGTAAAAGTGAGTGTCGAGACAGTAACATTAGTCAATGCAGCAGGAACGGTTTTACAAGACCTTCCTATTAAAGTTGCGGATGACCAAGTCAGTGTTACAGGATCTTATCAAATTCCTTTGGATTTAGCAAAGAGCTATCCATCAATTAATTATGCAAATCTTCGAGTGATTGCTCATTATAAACAGGTCACTCAATCCGATATGGGAGATACAACGACATATTTTGATTATGTTCAAAACTTGACGATTTATTTTACAAACGCTTTGTATGCACCGACTTGTGCACTGACTTATGAAGAAGCAACACCGGGACTCGCAGAAAAGTTTGGAGCTTTCATTCAAATCTATAGTTCTGTGAAAGCAACGCCTGAGTTTACAGGAAAATACGGGGCAACATTAAAAACTGGGACAGTCACCTTTGATGGTATGTTCAAAAACTTCAGCTCTGTGGATAGTGATATACTCTTTGGAAATATCAAAACATCAGGCAATCAAAAGCTAGAGTGTAAGGTGACAGACAGCAGGGGAAATACTTTCACTACTTCCTATACACTGAACGTTTTAGCTTATACGATACCTCAGTTGACTACCGTTGTTTTAGACCGTTGTGACGAAAATGGAGAGCACAACGACCATGGCCGATATGTTTTGGTAGAAGCAGCGGGTTCAATCACACCTCTTGGGGATAAGAATGATAAGTCGCTGATTGTGAATTATAAGTTGCCAGAAGATGCAGCGTGGGCTTCACAGGATATATCTTCCTTATTTGTTCGATATGTTATTGATGGTAAGGCAGTCGTTGGGACTGGTGATTTTGACCCTACACTCACTTATAATTTTAAGGTCAGTCTAACGGATGCATTCAATTCAACAGAGGTTTCTAAAAACATTACTACAGCGACACCGCTTCTTGATTTTCATAAGTCTGGTACAGGATTAGCCATTGGTGGGGCTGCGACGAAAGAAGATACTTTTGATGTCTTACTTCCGAACATGAGCGCAGTTAACTTGAATGTAGAAATGCTAGAAGTAGATGACAGTACTGTTTATGGTGTAACTACAAATAATGGATGGTATGAGGAAAAATTAGGGGATAACTTTTACCGATGGACCCAAATATTCAAGGTCAGTGCTAACATAGCCACAGCGTCTGGATCTCTTTATAATTCTGATACTTTAACTATACCAGCGGTACCAACAGGTTCAGCGAATGTCTATAGGGCGATTACCATATTAACGGCCCCATGGCCATGTTGGTCTGGATACTTTGCGACTGCGGGCGGTTTCCGGTTGTTCTCTACAGTAGTACGAACCTTCGGTGAAGTTACTCTTGAAGCAGTGTTATACGGTTCTAAAAATTAATGAAAAGGGGAAAATGAGAATTGGAGTTAGAAAAGCAGGTTAAACAGCACGAAGACAAACTTAAACAGCATGATAAAGAGTTATCTCGTTTAAACGACTTTACTTTACAAATGCAAAAAACGATGAATGAAGGATTAACACGGGTAGATGAGTCCAATCGGTTCTTGAGGGAACAGAATACACGTCAGTCAGAACAAAATGCAGAAATTTTACAAGCTGTGATTAAACGGAATGATATTTCAGACGATCGTCAATTTCAAATGAAAATTATAGATAAACAAAATTTTTGGAAAGCAGTATTTTCAATTGGAGGTGTTGCAGGAGCGATAATTGCAGCATCATTAAAACTATTAGGAGTATGAACGAAATGAATTTAAATAATAAAGCTTATAACATTATCAAATGGGTAGTTCTTACAGTATTACCAGCTCTAAGCGTACTTGTAGGGGCTCTGGGCAAAGCGTATGGCTGGGAGAGTACAGATTTATCAGTACTTACCATTAATGCTGTAGCAGTCTTTTTAGGGGCAGTTACAGGTGTAAGTGCTCTAAATTATAACAAACAACAAAAGGAGGAATAACATGAACAATGTAGCAGCAACTATAGGACCACTTGTTGGCAAGCAGGTTGGTTATTCTAGTAGTGCAGGACAATGTGGGGCTCTTGCCTCTTATTGGCTGTCTGTCCTTACAGATAAGGCTTATCAGTTTGCTTATGGAATGTCTGGAATCAATGCCAAATGGGTGCCAGGGTCAGACTGTAATACTGCATGGAATGTCTACACACAAACTAACTGGGAAGCTATAGGTTTTGAAAAGATAGATAATCCAAGTTTTAGCCAACTTAAAGCAGGAGATATTTTCTTCATTTCTGCACGAGACGGTTTGTCTACGGGCCATGTTGGCATTATAGCAAGCGTGGCAAACGTTAACGTAGTTACTTATGAGCAGAACGTTCTTGGTGCTATGTACGTTCAGGAGCTGCCAGATTCAAATAGTTGGTCATGGTATAACGGATTTAGCGGTGTGGTACGTAAGAAAGAAGAAAAACCATCAACAAGTGGTGGTTCAAATAACAATGTTCAATTAGGAGGACTTCAAATGTTTATTCAATATCCAGACGGGAAACAGTATATCATTAGTGCAACAGGAAAAAATTATATCGAAACAACGGAACAATCAAAAATACTTACACAATTCTTTGGAAAGCCAAAAATTGTAGGTAAGGACGTGAATCAACGTGAAGTTGATCAAGTCTTAGAAGCTTTGACAGGCGGTGAAAAATAAAAAATGCACTCGATCGATTGATCGGGTGTTTTTTTGTGTCGTTATTGATTTACAATACTCAAATGTATTGATATAATCATTTAGTCGGGTAGAACTAAGATCCTCATAAACCTTTGTTTTTTAACATGCCTGATAACTCTCTTGACAGGTCAAGGGAGTTTTGGTTCTTTAGCTTAGCTGGTTAAAGTCCTCCGCTCATAACGGAGTCAGCGCTGGTTCGAGTCCAGCAAGAACCATAAATTTATGATACAATAAATTTTGTTTTGATGGAGAATTACTCAAGAGGCTGAAGAGGACGGTTTGCTAAATCGTTAGACTGAGAAATCGGTGCATGGGTTCGAATCCCATATTCTCCTTGCCGTAAAGGCTATTCATCTAAGACGTCTGTCTGTTGCACAGGCGTTTTAATATGCTATAATATAACTCTGTTCTTACAGGTAAGTCCTCACTTCGGTGGGGATTTTTTTCTTATCTTATATAGAAGAAAGTATCAAAAAAGAGCCATATTAGCTCTTTTATTATTTAATGTATTTAGTCACAACGACTTCTGTTGCTGTCATAGCATATTTTTTGTCCATTGTGACACCTCAAATTTATTTTACTTTTCTATTATAGCATTTGTTTTATTATTTTATATATAAAAACATTTTGTTATACTAAACAATAAGTTTAAAAAAGGAAGACATTAAGCTTTAACCTCTTTGCTCAAAAAACTTCTGAAAGTTTAGAGTAAGTGGCTTGTGGTTTTAGTCTGCCTGCTTAATAGCAGAGATAAAGCGTTCAGTAATTTCATGAGGTCTTGTGATGGCTCCTCCAACAACTTGTGCAAGAACACCAAGCTCTTGAATTTGCTTTGCTTGCTCAGGAATATGAATACCACCTTCAGCTATGACGGGGAGATTTTCTGAGAGTAGAGCCTTGATCAGTTCTATATCCGGTTGAGGCTTGTGCTTTGTAGCTTCGGTGTACCCAGATAAAGTTGTTCCTATAAAATCACAACCTGCTTCATAAGCAGCTCTACCGGCTTCGAGGGTGTCAATATCGGCCATGAGAAGTTGGTTAGGATATTTCTCCTTGATTTGCTTAACAAAAGTTTGCATACTTAAGCCATCATGTCGTTCTCGCAAGGTACAGTCTAAAGCAATAACGGCAATGTTAAGTGCAGCTAATTCATCAATTTCACGCATTGTTGCAGTGATGTAAGGTTCTTGAGGGGGATAGTCTCGTTTTATTAAGCCAATAATAGGAACATCAACGACTTCCTTTATTTCTTCAATATCACGTACTGAATTTGCTCGAATTCCTACTGCCCCAGCATTTTGTACACCTAGAGCAATCAAAGGCATAATACCTCCATCTATACGATAAAGAGGCTCACCTGGAAGAGCTTGACAGGAAACGATAAGGCCACCACGGACTTTGTTAATAAATTCTTGCTTATTCATATAACCTCACTTTCATTATGAGTTTATTGTATCATCAATTTTATGAGATTTAAAACGTTTGCTTAGGGATAGGAGGAAACTTGACAATTACTTGCTTTTACTTTACAATGTTTTATGTAGTAAGTATTTTTATATACTAAACTATTTACTTATATTTTTAACTTATATTTTCTGAAATATATTTTTTTATTTTTAAGGGGACTTATTTATATGTTTTTAGAAGGAAAAAAAATCGTCGTTATGGGTGTAGCCAATAACAAGTCTATTGCTTGGGGTTGTGCTAAAGCTATGAAAGACCAAGGAGCTATCTTGATCTATACGTATCAAAATGAACGTATGGAAAAACAGCTTGCTAAGCTTGCAGGTCCAGAAGATTTACTTATCGAATGTGATGTAGTTTCAGATGAATCTATTCGTCGTGCATTTTCAACTATTGAAAGTCGCGTTGGTAAAATCGATGGATTAGTACATGCCATTGCTTACTCTAAAAAAGAAGAACTTGATGGAAATGTATCCGATATCTCACGTGATGGCTATGCCCTTGCACAAGATATCTCAGCTTATTCATTACTTGCTGTAGCAAAAGCAGCTAAACCTTTGTTTAATGAGGGTGCTGGTATTGTAACATTAAGCTATATGGGTTCTGTTCGTGCTATTCCAAACTATAATGTTATGGGAATTGCTAAGGCAGCTTTGGAAGCAACTGTACGTTACTTGGCAGCAGAAATGGCCCATGTTGGTGTCCACGTTAATGCTATCTCAGCAGGTGCAATCAAAACTCTTGCCGTTTCAGGTGTTGCAGGCTATAAAGATTTGATTAAAGAATCAAACAGCCGTACAGCTGATGGTAAAGGCGTTACAATTGAAGAAGTTGGTCAAACAGCAGCCTTCCTTGTTAGTCCTTTGGCATCAGGAGTTATTGGCGATGTAGTATATGTTGATAAAGGCGTTCACTTGACTTAGATTCAAAAAAAATAAAAGCATCCGATAGAGAAAACACTCTATCGGGTGTTTTTTTTATTACCAATAAAAGATGTTAGCAAATGTTGTACTTATTTTGGAGTATAAATTGTTGTAGCGATGTTACTCTTTTTTTTATATTATAAAGCTTGTAAATAAATCATCTAGAATTGATGTGGCCACTAAATCTAGAAAAAAAGAAAAGGACAAATGAACAATGAAATTTGAATTTAAAAGCTTATCTACTTATGAAGAAGATGCTACCCCAAACTTTATGGGGGGTGTGAATTATCATAGCCTTGTTGAGGAATTTGACTCTATGGCAGAAGCTGTGAAATATGTGACTGATCATCATGGTTACTTAATAACAGATAACGGTAAATTTGCTTTTGAAGTAAGAAATATCTCTGTAGTCAAATAAAGAAAATAAAAAATTGTAGTATCAAGCAGGATACTTATTAGTCAAGGAATAGAAGAAATCATGAAAAAAGAAAGTCTTTTTACAGCTACTTTCATTATTAACACACTTATTAGCTTTTTATTTTATATCGTTTTTTACGTTTTAACATCGTCAATAGGTACTTATGCGATGGAAGAATTACATCAATCAACAGTGGTTAGCTTATCACTGTCAAGTATATTTGTTATTGGGGCACTTATTGGCCGTGTATGGACAGGGATTTTTATCACACGTATTGGGATGAAAAAATTACTTTACGTCGGAGGGATCATCTTTCTAGTTTTAACACTGGGATATTATACAACGACTAACATTCCTTTACTGTTCATCATCCGTATTATCCAAGGTATGGGATTTGGTATTGGTGCTACAGCATCGGGGACTATTGCTGGGTATACGGTACCTGCTTCACGACGAGGGGAAGGTATTGGGTATTATGCTTTGTCAGTCACACTCGCTGCAGCTGTCGGGCCAGCTTTGAGTATTTCTATTTACTCTTCACCGCTTGGTTTCAATGGTCTCTTGGCTTTAGCGCTTACTTTACTCATCTTGACATTTGCCTTAATTTTCTTTGTGCGTGTGACAGAGTTATCAAAAGAAGAAGTTCATGAAGCAATGTTGAACACACCAAAAGGTTTAGATAAATATATCGAGAAGTCGGCTTTGCCAATTTCCTTTATTGCTTTCTTAGCAGGATTCATTGACTCTGCTATTTTAACAGGGATGGGTCCATTTACATCTTTCTTGCATATCTCGACTGCAGGATCATTATTCTTCACATTGTATGCCATCTTGATTTTCCTCTCACGTCCATTAACAGGTCGTATATTTGATACAAAAGGAGACAACTGGGTATTCCATCCTGTCTTTATCTTCTTTGCTATTTCCATGTTATTCGTTGGGCTTGCAGGATTTATGGGAACAGGGGCAGCCTTTATTATGTTACTTATCGCTGGGGGAACCTTTGGCTTGGGCTATGGAGGGGTTGCTCCATTTGGACAAGCTATTGCAATTCGTGAGGCACGCAAGGATCGTATTGGTGTTGCGACATCAACTTTCTTTGGCTTTTTAGACTTAGGTGTTGGCGGAGGCCCAATTATTTTAGGGGCGATTATTCCAATGCTTGGGCAAGGTATGGTGGGATTCCGTAACCTTTATCTCTACAGTGCTCCTGCAGTTGTTATTGTTTGGATTATTTATTACCTTATTCACGGCAAAAAACAAAGTCAAACCCACGTAGCTTAAAGAATGATAATATGAATGATATAGAGTATGTAACACAATTATTGGAAGATAAAGGCGTGACTGTGGTAACTCGGAAAAAACACAGTTATATTATGTATCAAGGTATCGAATCAGAATATCTCTACATACTTAAAGAGGGTGTAGTAAAAGTTAGCAGCATCTTGAGAAACGGGCGGGAGTTCAATATCACTTATGTCTGTGAGCCAGATTTTGTTTCGCTACTTGAAGAAGAGCAAATAGACGGAGTTTCAGCCCTGTTTAATGTCAGAATAGAGTCAGAGGAGGCAAGCTTTTATCGAGTTCCTCGTAAAGTTTTTTGGGAGTGGATTGATCAAGACCTTAAGTTATTTCGAATTGTGGATAAGTTTTATCAAAAACGGTTAATGATGATTTTAGAAGCACTTCAAAAAATGACAGTAAATGGTAAAAAAGGGGCAGTTTGTACTTGTTTATATAACTTTATTGACTATTTCGGTATTCAGAAGAAGGAAGGTATATTGATCGACTTTCCGGTTACAAATGAAGATATCGCTGGTTTTTGTGGTATCTCAACTCGGACTAGTGTGAACAGGATACTCCGAGAGTTAAGAGAAGAAAAAGTCATTGATGTAGTAGAACATAGGATTCTCGTTTGTGATCGTTACGCCTTGCAGAATTATATCAACTAAAGTTTAAAATAAAAAAATATCCGAATCTTTTAAAGATCGGATATTTTTTATTTGCTTATTTACGTTTTTGCTTACCAGCGTTACGCCCGTTATTGTTTTTCTTACGTGGAGCATCTAAATCTTTTAAGCCTTGTTGAGTAGCTGATCTAGGTGTCACATCTTTGGGAAGATCCGCCATCTTAGGAGGATTGTTTTTGAATTCTTCGTCGATTTTTTGACGCATACGAGGTTTCATAACATAGGTAATGATGATTTGTTGAATGACCATAACAATACCACCGACAGCCCAGTAAAGTGCCACACCCGCAGGAGACATAAAACTGAAGATGATAATCATTACAGGACTCATGATAAGCATTGTCAAACCAGTTTTCTTTTGCTCAGGAGTCATACTCTTCGTAGAAATCCAAGTTTGCAAGAAGTAGAAGACACCAGCAATAAGGGTGATAACGATACTTGAACGTCCGAGGTCAATACCGAAGAAAGTAGCTGTAGAGATACCAGGAGTGTAAGCTGCAGCATTATAAAGTGCAATGAAGAATGGCCATTGGATAAGTAATGGCAAGCAACCCATTGAAGATAACATATTAATTCCGTTATCTTTTTGAGCTTTCATCAGTGCTTGTTGTGCAGCCATACGTTCTTCTGGAGTTGTAGCAGCTTTCAAACGAGCATTCAAAGGCTCGAATACAGGAGCCAAGTAAGCTGTTTTTTCTTGCATATAAGTTGATTTATATGCTTGATTAAGGCCGAGAGGAAGGATGAGGAAGCGGATGATCAAAGTCACTAAGACAATTCCCCAACCATAACCAAGATGCATATTATTAGCAAAGAGGTCAACAAAGGCAGACATAGGTTTAACTAGAATTTGGTAAGTTAAACCCTGTGTCGCAGCTTCTGTAGGAACGCGTACTCCATCTACGATGTGGGTTTGGACACATCCACTAAGCAAGAGCAAACCAGCACTTGCAATACCCACTAGGGATAATTTTTTGTTCAAATTTTTCAAAATAAATTCGCTTTCTATAAATAAACGGTCTTTTACTATTTTACAGGAATTCCCTTCATTTTTCAATAGGTCTATAGTCTGAAAAAGACTTATTTTGTCGCTTTGAAAGGTTATTTAATCTGTTTGAAGTTAATAGAATATACTGTGATTTTTATTTGGATATGAAGAAATATAAAAACTACTTTTCAAAAGTAGTTTTTATATTTTAACCAATGAAACTTGTAATTTCTTTTTCAAAATGTTCAATTTTGTTTTGAGCTGCTTTTTCTGTATCGGCAACCGCTGCCAGATAGAATTTAATCTTAGGCTCAGTTCCTGAAGGTCGAACAGCAATCCAGCTTCCGTCTTCCAAGTGATATTTGAGAACATCAGAAGGAGGTGTAGTTAATTTTTCAATTTTACCACTGTGAGATTTTGCAGTAAGCTCTTTGAAATCTTCGGACAAGAGGATTTCTAAACCATCAAATTTTTCTGGAGCATTCGCACGGAATTTACCCATAATTTCAGCAATCTGTTCTTTACCTGTGCTACCCTCAAGAGTAACAGAAAGTGTTTTTTCTACAAAATAACCATATTCTGCATAGATATCTTGAATACCATCATAAAGTGTTTTACCTAACGAACGGTAGTAAGCAGCTACTTCACAAATAAGAAGCATAGCCTGAATGGCATCTTTATCACGAACAAAAGGTTTGATTAAGTAACCAAAGCTTTCTTCAAAGCCAAACATATAAGTGTGTTCACCCGTTGTTTCCCAGGCTTGGATTTTTTCACCAATAAATTTGAACCCTGTCAGCACATTAAACATTTCCACGTTGTAGCTTTCAGCAATATGGCTTACTAACTCGGTAGAAACGATTGATTTTGCCATAGCTGCATTAGCAGGCAATGTTCCTGCAGTTTTATGAGCTTCAAGGATATATTTAGCGAGAACAGCACCGATTTGATTTCCTGTAAGAGGTTGATAACTACCATCAGGCAAACGGACTTCCACGCCAATACGGTCAGCATCAGGGTCAGTAGCAACTAACATATCCGCACCGACTTTACGTCCCAGTTCTTCAGACATTGCAAAAGCAGCTTGGCTTTCAGGGTTTGGAGATTTTACTGTTGAAAAATCAGGATCTGGCACAGCTTGCTCTTCAACTACCGCTATTTTTTCAAACCCTGCAGTAGCAAGGGCACGGCGTCCAAGCATTTCACCTGTCCCGTGAAGGGGTGTGTACACGATGTTAAGGTCACGACCGTACTGGTTAATCAGTTCTTGATTAATAGTTACTGTTTCAATATTTTTGAGATATTTAGCATCGATGTCTTCACCAATGATTGTAATCATACCATCAGCGATATATTTGTCTGTATCTCCCAAAGTGATTGAGAAGATATCGTCAATTTGGCGAATATATTCTGTCAAAGCAGCAGCATCTTCAGGAGGCATTTGTCCTCCATCTTCACCGTAAACTTTGTAACCATTATAAGGTGCAGGATTGTGACTGGCAGTAATCATCACACCTGTCAAAGTTTTCAATTCACGAATAGTAAAGCTCAATGCTGGTGTAGGGCGGAGGCTGTCATACACATAGCTTGGAATGCCATGATCAGCAAGGATTGTAGCTGTTTCCATCGCAAATTCTTTTGAAAAATGGCGGCTATCATAAGCAATAGCTACACCACGTTTTTTCGCTTCACCCTTGCTATCCATTAGACGTGCAAGACCTTCAGTGGTCAAACGTACAGTGTAAATATTCATGCGGTTAGTTCCAGCACCTAGAAGACCGCGTTGACCAGCTGTACCAAATTCAAGATATGTATAAAAGGCATCTTCTTGTGTTTTTTCATCCATTTCAAGAAGCTCTTTATGCATTTCAGGTGTTAAGCCAGCCGATAGCCATTGTTCATAAATTTCATTGTATGACATTTTTATCCTCCAAAGCCAATTTTTAAAAGGCTTTAATTAGTTATTATTTATTAGAATTCTAACCGAAAATGAATTCGGTTTCAGATGTATTATACCATTTTTCATTTGTATTTTCCAAAACAAGTCAAAACAGCCTGATATTTCAGACTGTTTTATGGTTTCTAGCGTGTTTTTTCTAATGTTGGGACAATTGCTGCCGTTAATATTACGGCAATGATGACTTCCGCAATAGAGTTGCTCGTGATAATTAATTGGATAAGATTTGAAAAAGTCATGCCTGTATATTGACCGAAAAATAAAGTGATAAAACTTAAAACTAAAACGGTATTTGTGGCTGTCCCCACAAATGCAGCTAAGCCCGCACCTGTACGCGTTTTGAAAGCTTTGTAAATAAAGTAAGGAAAGACGCCAATTAAGATACGAGGGACGATAGCGACAACTAATGCCCATAGAGAGCCGTGGTTCGTCCCCGGGATAGGTTGCAGCGGACTAAATACATAACTTAAAGGCGTGGTAAGAATTGTTGAATTAATAACACTAATGATACCCATCACTAAACCTAAGAAAGCACCCTTACGCGCCCCTAATACAATAGATCCAATAATCACAGGGATGTGCAAGAGAGTGGGGACAATGGGAAGGGGCCAAACGCTATAAACAATTTGGCTCAATACTTGCACAACGACCATAATAGCGATAAAGATCGCAAGAATGGCAATGTCAGATGCTTTTGATTTTTTCATATTTTAAATTTCCTTAATTTTACTTGCTTGATCAAGTGTAGTAGCAATAGTTTCAATATCAGCTAAGGCACCTTCGCCAAAATCTCCACAAGCCAAAAGAGATTGCTTAGGCTGGATAACCTCAAATCCGACAGTTTTTAAAGTATCAATATTTTTCGTCGTTAAAGGATTTGTATACATATATGTATTCATTGCAGGAGCGATAAATTTAAGTTTACTTGGATGAAGAGCAAGCGCTACAGAAGTGACGATATCAGATGCTGCTCCATGTGAAAGACGGCTTATTGTATCTGCTGTTGCAGGAGCTACGACGAAAATATCGGTGTGCTTTGCTATATCAATGTGATTGACAACATTTGGATGTTCCTCATCCATAATATCGATATGAACCTTGTTTTTTGATAAAACTTGCAGAGTCAGTGGGGTAATAAACTGAGTTGCTGCTTTTGTCATTAGAACAGTTACATTATGTTGCTTCTTATTGAGTAGTGAAACCAGATCTGCAGCTTTATAAGCTGCAATACTGCCTGTAACGGCAAGAGTTATATTAGCCATGATATGTCTCCTCAGAATTTTTTACGATAGCTTGTGCAATCTCCGTTTTGGTATGAAGTCGAGTAATCTCTTCAGTCTCGCTAAGTAGGAAAGCGAGGTGCTGATCTGCTTTGATATTTGCTAAATCATTAGCAATAATGAAGTTGGCAGAAGTTTCATTGCGCTTGGATTGAGCTATTTCAAGTAAATGTTCTTCACTTACACCAGAAAGAAGTTTAAATCCAAAAAGAATTACCTCAGGTTTCCATTTTTTTATAAATGAAATAACTTTTGGTGTTTTTTCCAGTAACATAATCTGATGCTCAGACTGTGAAGAGATTTTTTTCTGAATTTCAGGTCGAAAATTAATAAGTTGTTCTTGAGTAAGAGGGTCGGGTAGATTTTCTAGCCCAGTCATATAAACAGGACGATAGTCAGAGACAGCCATACTATGGACGACAACGTCAGCTTGGGGAAGGCGTTCTTCCATCGTGTCTAATAGATTTTGTGTATCGCTGATTGGGATTATAGTTAAATTTTTATCGTGTTTGGGGAGCTGAGCAGAACGTCCAGCCAATAAAATGACTTGGTGTCCATTTGCTAAAAATTCCTCAGCAGTTAATTTTCCCAAACTTCCTGTAGCGAAATTAGTGATACCACGGACTGTATCAATAGATTCAGTTGTACCACCTGCTGTAATTAAAATCTTCATGGCTTTATTTTAACCTAAGTCTTTTAGCAATGCAAGAAGCTAGTACCTAGATAGGAAAGAAACGTAGGAAAACGCTTGCATTAATTTCTAATAAGTCTTATAATTTAAAGTGGAAAATTCAGAATATAAAAAGAGGTGAAAAATGCTTACAGAAGAAATCAGAAGAGACTTCTTACAAGCTTTAGAGACAGGGGTCAAACCTGCGACTGGATGTACAGAACCAGTGGCTGTGGCTTATGCTTCAGCAGTTTGTAGTAAATATTTGGGAAATCAACAGATAAAAAAAATAAAGGTCTGTGTCTCAGCGAATGTCATGAAGAATGCCCTTGCAGTAATAGTTCCGGGAACAGGAGAAGCTGGTGTAGAGGTAGCTGCAGCTACGGGTGCACTTGCGGGTGATGCTGAAGCAGGACTGAAAGTTATTTCGAGCGTGCCCGAGGGTTCGCTTGAGGAAATCCTTGAGCTTGCAAAATCAGACAAAGTGAGTGCAGAAGTCGCTGATGTTGAAGACAAACTTTATGTAGAAGTTTCCATTTGGTCAGTAAAAGATAAGGTAACTGTAAAGATTGTTGAGGGACATACAAATATTTGTTTGATTCAAAAAAATGAAACAATTATTTTTAAGAAAGAAAAAATCTTATCTAAGAAAGAGCCTTCCACTCTTGATGTTTTGAAAGAAAGTACTTTCAAGGATATTTGGGAATTTATAATGTCTCAAGATTTGAAAGATATTGAACAGCTCAAAAAAGCTAAGGATTTAAATATGCGTTTGGTGGAAGAAGGACTAAAGCATGATTATGGCATGAAGATGGGGCAGACCTTGCTGGCAGGTAGAAATCTTCGAGAACTTTCTTTAGAAGAAAGAATAGTTGTATGTACAGCAGCAGCTTCGGATGCGCGTATGGGAGGCAGTCAGCATGCGGCAATGACCAACTCTGGTTCAGGAAATCAGGGAATTACAGCAACCGTACCCGTCTGTGTATTTGGTGAAGCGAAAGCAATAACAGAGGAAAAACTGATTAGGGCATTGACTTTATCTCATTTGACAGCACTTTATATTCACGCTTTTTTGCCAGTACTTTCGGCTTATTGTGCTACTGATTCTGCTGCTATGGGGGCCGCGGCAGCTCTAATTTATATTGATTCAGCAGATGAAAGCAAGGCTGAGAAGGCTATTAAAAATATGATTGGAGATGCGGTTGGGATGATTTGTGATGGGGCAGGGTTTTCTTGTGCCGTAAAGGTAGTTAGCTCCGTATCTTCAATGTTTAGAGCAGTACGGCTTGCCCAAGCGGGGGTGGTTATTCCTGCTTCTAATGGCATTGTCTCTGAAAATGTGGATGATTGTATTCGTGATTTGGGCTTTTATGTTTCGCATGGAATGCAAGCCTCTGATCCAGTGATATTAGATATCATGTTAAATAAAAAACTCAGATAGATTTATCTGAGTTTTTTATTATTTTTTTGGCTCTCCATGGGGATAGAAGTTTTCCTTGGACATTTCATTATAAATTACATAGATAGCTTCGCGAGGCGCTCCTGTGTGTTTCATTACGGATTCCGTAATTTCTTTAGCTAGAGCTTTCTTTACTTCAGTACTACGCCCCTCAACTAATTCAACATGTACAAATGGCATGATAATGCCTCCTTATTAGTTATTTTATCCTTATATTTTATCATTTTTTTCATAAATGAGTAAGAGTAGAATGTAAGTAATCTAAATGTAAATATTAAGAAATTTTCTGAGTTGATTTCTTTGATTTAGAGTTTTTTATAATTTATAATTATGCATATAATGTAATTTTAGAAAAAGTGTTAACATTCTAATAATTAGAGTTTGTGGCATTTTTAACAACTATTTTCCTGATAGTTTAGTATTTAGAATAAGAGGAGGACATTGAATAAAAAAAGTTGTTGAATGAATATTTGATAAAGGAGGATGTATTGTGAAAAGTCAAAAAGGAAAATATTATCTCAAAAGTAGTCAGTACTTAAAAAAACATTTATTATCAGCCAGTATAACAGGTAACGTACTTTGGCAGGAGCTGTAGTAGCGGGGGCTTATAGTCTTTTTCCCAATCCTATCGTTGCGGAAGCAGCCGTTTTAGGAGTCGAAATTTTTGGAGATACAAATTCTTCAAATAATACAACTTCAAGCCTATCAGACCCATACCCAGAAGGAACGCAACAAAACGTTGACTTTACAATTTCGGGCTCATCGGTAGTGAACACCAACGTCTTATCAGGTACACGCTATGCAGTAATTGTGATACCTCCTGAGTTGCGCGGCGTAGTCACACCCGGTACAGCAACTGGACAGACCAATGTTTCAGTGGATTTGACTCAGATCCCACTTTTAACAGGTCTCGTTGGGACTCTCAATAATACTTTAGCAGGCTTAACAACTATCGTTGATACAGTAACGAGTACAGCAGGTCTCAGTTTTGATACGACCCGTCTTTATAGAGATTTAAATCTCCTGTCAAACGTGATGACGGTTGACCAAGGAAGCTGGACGCAAGCAGCTACTTTAAGTCAAGATGGTTCAATGATTATTGTCAATCTGGATAATGGAATCGGCCCAGTCTTGACAAATAATATTATTAACATTCTGCAGGATTTAGAAGAGGCTATAAATGAATTAAACGTTACGGTTACTGGAAATGACCCGCTCGGTCTTTTACATGCGACAGCTGCAACCCTTAATGGCACTTTAGCACCTGTTAAGAGTACGCTCGCACTTGCAGTTGATGGTGTCTTGTCCCCTCTTTTAAGTGATACAGGTGCTTTAACTCAACAATTGTTAGATGTGGCTGTTTTAGGAAGTACAACAGTAACCGTCCCAACAACGATTGATATTCCTACTACTTCAAGCACATCAGGGACTATTACTTCAAAATTTGTAGGTACAATTGTTCAGACTGATCTTTTGGATGTAAGTATCTTTAGTGGTTCAGACAGTTTCTCTAATATTTATTGGAATGGAAGAGCAGCACTTCCTAGTTCTCCTGTGATTTCAAGTGTTACAGGGAATTCGACAAATGGATACGTGGTGACAGGTACAGCGGATCCAGGCAACACCGTGAAAATCATTGATCCGGCTACAGGGCAAGTTATTGGGACAGCCGTAGCTGATGGTTCGGGGAATTATAGTGTTACATTACCCGCCGGTTCAATTGGGGCCAATGCTGATATCAACGCAACAGCGACGGATCCCTCAGGAAATGTAAGTGCTCCGACACCTGGTAAGACACCAGCTGACCCAGCGGACACCACCGCCCCAGATGCGCCAACCATTACCGCTGTAACCGGAAACTCTACCGATGGTTATACAGTCACCGGTACAGCGGAAGCCGACTCCACTGTTGAAGTTAAAGACGGTGCAGGCAATGTAATTGGCAGTACGACAGCCGATGGCTCAGGCAACTACACTGTCACACTTCCCGCAGGTTCCATCGGAGCGGAAGCAGATATTAGCGTCACTGCCACCGATGCGGCGGGCAATGTGAGTGATCCAGCCACAGGTACAACGCCTGCAGATTCTGCAGATACTACAGCCCCAGATGCCCCCGTTATTACTGGTGTAACAGGGAATTCTACCGATGGCTATACAGTCACCGGTACAGCGGAAGCCGACTCCACTGTTGAAGTTAAAGACGGAGCAGGCAATGTAATTGGAAGTGCGACAGCCGATGGCTCAGGCAACTACACTGTCACACTTCCTGCAGGTTCCATCGGAGCGGAAGCAGATATTAGCGTCACTGCCACCGATGCGGCGGGCAATGTGAGTGATCCAGCCACGGGAACAACCCCAGCCGACTCCACAGATACTACGGCTCCAGATGCACCAACCATTACGAATGTAACAGGAAATTCTACAAATGGCTATGTGGTGACAGGTACAGCGGAAGCGGGCACTACAGTTATTGTCAAAGATGCTTCAGGCAATACTCTAGGCAGCGCGACAGCTGACGGCTCAGGCAACTACAGTGTGACTCTTCCTGCAGGTTCCATTGGAGCGGAAGCAGATATCAGCGTGACTGCCACTGATGCGGCAGGAAATGTGAGTGACCCAGCCACAGGTACAACGCCAGCCGACTCCGCAGATACCACAGCTCCAGATGCGCCCGTAATCACAGGTGTAACAGGAAATTCTACCGATGGCTATACCGTTACTGGTACAGCGGAAGCTGGCTCTACAGTTATTGTTAAAGATGCTTCAGGCAATACTCTAGGCAGCGCAACAGCTGACGGCTCAGGCAACTACAATGTGACTCTTCCTGCAGGTTCCATCGGAGCGGAAGAAGATATTAGCGTCACTGCCACCGATGCGGCAGGTAATGTGAGTGACCCAGCCACAGGTACAACGCCTGCCGACTCCGCAGATACCACAGCTCCAGATGCCCCCGTAATCACAGGTGTAACTGGAGACTCTACAAATGGCTATACCGTTACTGGTACAGCAGAAGCCGGATCTACAGTAATTGTCAAAGATGCTTCAGGCAATAGTCTAGGTAGTGCCACCACTGATGGCTCAGGCAACTACACTGTCACACTTCCCGCAGGTTCCATCGGAGCGGAAGAAGATATTAGCGTCACTGCCACCGATCCAGCAGGGAATGTGAGTGACCCAGCCACAGGTACAACGCCAGCAGACTCTACAGATACTACGGCTCCAGATGCCCCCGTCATCACAGGTGTAACTGGAGACTCTACAAATGGCTATACCGTCACTGGTACAGCGGAGGCTGGCTCTACAGTTATTGTTAAAGATGCTTCAGGCAATACTCTAGGCAGCGCAACAGCTGACGGCTCTGGCAATTACAATGTGACTCTTCCTGCAGGTTCCATCGGAGCGGAGGAAGATATTAGCGTGACTGCCACTGATGCGGCAGGCAATGTGAGTGACCCAGCCACAGGTACCACGCCTGCCGACTCCGCAGATACTACTGCCCCAGATGCGCCTGTTATCACAGGTGTAACAGGAAATTCTACCGATGGTTATACAGTCACCGGTACAGCGGAAGCCGGCTCCACTGTTGAAGTTAAAGACGGTGCGGGCACTGTAATTGGCAGTGCGACAGCTGACAGCTCTGGCAATTACACTGTCACACTTCCTGCAGGTTCCATCGGAGCGGAAGAAGATATCAGCGTGACTGCCACTGATACGGCAGGCAATGTGAGTGACCCAGCCACAGGTACAACGCCTGCCGACTCCGCAGATACCACAGCTCCAGATGCGCCTGTTATCACAGGTGTAACAGGAAATTCTACCGATGGCTATACAGTCACTGGTACAGCGGAAGCGGGCTCTATAGTAATTGTTAAAGATGCTTCAGGCAATACACTGGGCAGTGCGACAGCTGACAGCTCTGGCAACTACAGCGTGAGCCTCCCTGGTTCAATTGGTGGAAATAAAGATATTAGCGTCACTGCCACCGATGCAGCGGGGAATATAAGTAACCCAACATCTGGTAAAACTCCAGCCGACTCTACAGATACAACGGCTCCAAAAGCACCAACCATTACGAATGTAACAGGAAATTCTACAAATGGATATGTGGTGACAGGTGCAGCGGAAGCGGTCTCTACAGTTATCGTTAAAGATGCTTCAGGAAACACCCTAGGCAGCGCAACAGCGGATAACTCAGGCAACTACAGTGTGACACTTCCCGCAGGTTCCATCGGAGCGGAAGCAGATATTAGCGTGACGGCCACCGATGCAGCAGGGAATGTAAGTGCCCCAGCCACAGGTACAACGCCAGCCGATCCTACTAAACCAGCAGACACTACACCTCCTAATGCCCCTACTATTTCATCAGTAACAGGAGATTCTAGTAAGGGTTATGTAGTTAAAGGTAAAGCTGAAGCTGAAGCAACTGTAGAGATAAGAGATAAAGCAGGTAAACTTTTAGGAACAGGAAAAGCGGATGCTTCGGGCAATTACAGTATTGTTCTTCCGGCAGGTTCTATCGGAGCAATGGCAGATATTATCGCGACTGCAACAGATGCGGCTGGTAATATTAGTAAGCAAACGACTGGTAAGACCCCAGCTGATCCAGCAGATACTACAGCTCCTGATGCACCTGTAATCTCAGGTGTCACAGAGAATCCAGCAGGTGGACATGATGTTAGTGGTAGTGCTGAACCGGGTTCTACAATCACAATTACTGATGGGAATGGTAATGTCATAGGAACAGGAACAGCTGATGATTCAGGGCACTTTACAGTTACACTTCCAGCTGGTAGTGTAAAACCTGGACAAGTTCTTAACGTAACAGCTACAGATGCAGCGGGAAATATCAGTAATCCAAGTCATGTACAAATACCATTTGATACTTTTGTACCAGTAACATTTGGAGGAACAGGTGAACTATATTCTAGTGGCTTACCTTCATCTTATGCAACAGATATGTATCTACCTGATACAGGAGAAAGTGATAACGTTGCTCAAACAGTTGCAGGCTTTAGTATCTTGGCATTTGCAAGTATGTTGATATCTAAATTGAGAAGAAAAAAAGATATTAAAGAATAAGTGAGTATACACAAAACTCAGGCTAATAGCCTGAGTTTTTTTGTACTTCTTTTTAGCAATTCTAAAATAATAAGCATTAAATTATATATATAATCTAATGCGATGTTATAATATTAATGAAGAAAGGATTTTATTTTTATGAGAAAATATTTTGCAGAATTTATTGGAACATTTGTTCTTGTATTTCTAGGTACAGGGACAGTAGCGATTGCCAACACTGGTGATACGGCTATTAGTTATTTGGGAATTGGTTTATCTTTTGGTTTAGCTATAACTATTATGGCTTGCGCCGTTGGAGGAGTATCTGGAGGGAATTTCAACCCTGCAGTGTCTCTTGCGATGATGATTAACAAACGTTTGGAAATCAAAGATGGTATTGCTTATATCATTTCACAATTTGTAGGGGCTATCGCCGCTTCTGCAGTTCTCTCAATCTTTATCAAGGCACTGAACTTGCCTAAAGATGGTTTTGGACAAACAGATTTTCCAAATATTACAGCAGGGGAAGCTTTCTTATTTGAAGCAATTATTACCTTCCTATTTGTATTTGTTATTTTGATGGTTACAAGTGAAAAGTATGGTAATGTTGCTTTGGCCCCAATTGCTATCGGTTTAGTATTATCTTTCTTGATTATTGTAGCCTTAAATTTGACTGGTGGATCATTAAATCCAGCACGTAGCTTTGGACCTGCAGTCTTTGCAGGCGGAACAGCCTTGTCACATTACTGGGTATACTTATTAGCTCCATTGGTAGGTTCAGCTATTGCAGCTGTAGCCGCAAAACTTATGGGCAGCGAAGAATAAAGCTAAAAGAGCAGAAAGAATATTCTGCTCTTTTTATTTAAATAAAGAACAGACTTGATTTTTATCAAGTTTTTTTCTTTGGAAGAAAGTTATACTTCAACTATAGACTAAAGAAGGAGAAATAATCATGCAAAAATATTTTCTGAAACAAAAGGATAAGATGACTTTTATCAATGCTGGTTTGCTTATCTTAGCACTATTGTCCCATTTCGTATTGAAAAATGTAGAGATAGAAGGCGTTTTATTAATAAGTGCCGCAATTATAGGTCTTATACCGATTGCTATTCAAGCTTTTCAAGCTCTTCGTATCCACTTCATTAGTATTGATCTACTCGTTACGATAGCTGTAGTTGGTGCTTTTTTCATTAAGAATTACGAAGAAGCTGCTGTTGTTGTTTTTCTTTTCCTATTTGGCGCATATCTAGAAAAAATAACTTTGCGAAAAACAGGCACAGCTTTAAATAAACTGGTCTCCATGATTCCTGAAACAGTGCTACTCAAAACTGAAAATGGAGACTTTATCGAAAAAGATATTGAATCAGTGGCAGAAGGAGATATTCTTTTAGTAAAAACAGGATCAAAGATTCCAGTAGATGGGACTATTTTAAATGGTCAAGGGTATACAAATGAAGCTAATATCACGGGTGAATCCTTACCTCAGCGAAAAAGAAAAGGAGCAGAGGTTTTTGCGGGAACTCTCTTAGAAAATGGTACCTTACAAGTTCAAGCAGATAAAGTCGGAGAAGCAACGACTTTTGGTCAAATTATTGAACTTGTGGAGGAAGCTCAAGACTCCAAGTCTCAGGCGGAAAAAATCATTGATAGGTTTTCAAAATACTACACACCCATAATCTTAATATTATCTTTGTTTGTTTGGATTTTCTCTCATAATTTCGAACTAGCAATTACGATTCTGGTACTCGGATGTCCGGGCGCTCTGGTTATTGGTGTACCTGTATCGAATGTTTCAGGAATTGGAAATGCAGCTAAAAAAGGTATTTTACTTAAAGGGAGTGAGGTGACGAGCCAACTGAGTCAGGCAGATACCGTCGTTTTTGATAAAACAGGAACCTTAACCTTAGGCAATCCAGAAGTATCAGAACAAATCATTTACGGCGAGGTAGAGAACAGTCTAGATTATTTAGCAAGTGTGGAGGAAGAATCAGATCATCCCTTAGCTAAAGCTATTGTCTCCTCTATCAAAAACTATGAAAAGTTAAAAATAGAACAGACAGAAGTAATAAAAGGAGGAGGAATACGTGCGCAGATTAAAGGACGTGAAGTCTTAGTTGGCAATCTGAGGTTGATGGAGAACAATCAGGTGGAGATGAGTGTGAAAATAGATAAAGATACAAAAGCTTTAGAACAAAGAGGAAATTCAATCGTTTTACTAGCCATAGATAAAAAAGTCCAACTTTTGCTAGGTATCCGCGATAAGATACGACCAAATGCAAGAGAAAATCTTCAAAAAATGAGAAAACTTGGAATGAAAGAGCTCATTCTACTTTCAGGAGATAACCAAGATACTGTAAATCTCATTGCTGATGAGCTAGAAATAAAACAGGCTTATGGAAATATGCATCCAGAAGATAAGGCTACCTTTATAAAAAATCTACAAGAACAGTCAAAAAAAGTCATTTTTGTAGGGGATGGGGTTAATGATAGCCCATCCTTAGCACATGCTGATGTCGGCGTTGCCATGGGAAATGGTACAGATGTCGCAATTGAAACTTCTGACTTGGTCTTGTTGAACTCAGACTTAGATAAATTGCCTTATGCTTTGGGATTGAGTAAAGCAACTACTCGAAACATGAAGGGAAATATTATTATAGCCATAGCAGTAGTAATCTTTTTACTTTTAAGTCTTATCTTTAGTCATTGGATGAATATGATGATTGGGATGTTGGTTCATGAGGGCAGTATATTGATTGTGATTTTAAACGGGATGAGGTTACTAAATTTTTCACTGAAAAATAAATAAAATCTTGACTATTATCAATTTTTTATTTGAGATATAGTTTTATACTGTTCATATAAATAAGAGAGGAGCAATAAAATGGATAAATTACAAACTTATTTAAAGAAAAATAAAGAAGTCTTGGATTTATATAGCCATGCTATCACTAAAGCACATGGAGATAATCATCCAGAAGTTTTTGAAGTCAGAGCTATTTACTTAAAAATCCAAGAAAAAGCAGGAGAAGAAAACTTAGACTCAGAGTTCAAGCGTTTGAGAGAAATCACGGATGATTATAAAATTCCCAATGATGTATGTCAGACATTTGAAAAAACATACTGTTTATTAGAAGAAGCTGACACAATTTATAAAGTTGAAAAGTAAAGGAGAGTGAAGATGAAAAAGGCAGTTTTGACATTAGAAACACTTGCCTGTCCAACATGTGTGCAAAAAATAGAGAAGGCTGTAACCCGCATTGAGGGTGTCGATAAAGATAGTGTTACCATGATGTTCAATGCACATAAACTTAAAGCAAAATTTGACTCTGAAAAGGTAACGCTTAATGATATCGGTAAAGCAGTGGAAAGCCTTGGCTATAGGGTAGAAAAAGCTGTAGAAAAATTACTGTGAAACACTTAGTCTCTTTCATATGTTATGATGATAAAAGCAACACCTAAATAGAATTTTGAGAGGAAAATCATTATGCCCCAAGCTCATTTGTGTGTGGGTCTTGTACCACTATTTAACCACTTGTTGATTGAGGAGCAGGAGCGGATTGAACACTTGCTGGTTCATCAATCGCTAGAAAAAGGCGAAATGATATTCACACCAGATTCGGAACCCCGTTTAATCATTGTAGCTCAAGGGAGCATGCGTGTTTATCGTCTGGCTATGACTGGAAAGGAACATCTTATTCGGGTACTGGAAACAGGCGAATATGAAGGGGAAAATCAGCTTTTTGGTGTGGAAAACAAGACGAATTTTGCCGAAGCACTATGCGCTACTGAAATTTGTATCCTTAGGCAATCGGACTTTAATAAATTATTATTAACTTACCCACGGTTGGCCCTCAAATTGCTAGAAATGAATGCAAAGAAAGCTTCCAGCTTAGAACAACATACCCAATATCTAATGCGAGAAAAAGTAGAAGGACGTCTTGCCGCCTATATTCTGGATTTGATGGTGGATAATCATACAAAGAATATTTCTTTGCCACTAAAAATGAAGGAACTTGCAATATTTTTAGGAACAAGACCAGAAACACTGTCAAGAAAGTTTAGAGAGCTAGAAGAAAAAAAGGCGATTCAGCGGAACGGTAGAGAGATTTTTGTAACAGATATAGACTATCTAGAAGAACTTACCTAAGAAAAAAATGCCTCCATTATGAGTGCATTTTTTTTACTTTAAATTTTGTTCTTTCTGCGAAGGAAAAAACTTGCAGAAGTTATACTAAGAAGGAGTAGTCCAAGAATGTTAAGAAGATAATTCTTAGTATCACCTGTTTTAGGCAATGCTTTTCCTTGTTGGACTGTAACATTTTGAGAGGTAACCCCTGTAGATAAGTTTTGGATTTCAACTGTAGTACTTGTCTGAAGTGAGGTGTGTTTTTGCTTAGCTGGATTTTTTTCGTTACTCACTTCATTGATATCAACAGGATTTATTTTTACTGCATTGTTTGCATTATCCTCAATATCGGTAGGCGTAATTTTTTCAGTAACGATAGGGTCGATCTCTTCAAGTTTTTCCGATTCATCCGTAATTGTTTCTTCAGAAGTGTCGATGTTTGTTTCTATTTGATGAGACTCAGCTATATTGTTTGTATTATCTTCAGTATCGGTAGGTGTTATATTCTCAGGAATAATAGGATCAATCCCTTCAAGCATTTCTGATTCATCCGTAATTGTTTCTTCGGATGGGCTGATGTTTGTTTCTATTTGATGAGACTCAGCTATATTGTTTGTATTATCTTCAGTATCCGTAGGTGTTATATTCTCAGTAACGATAGGGTCAATTTCTTCAAGCATTTCTGATTCATCCGTAATTGTTTCTTCGGAAGTGTCGATGTTTGTTTCTATTTGATGAGACTCAGCTGTATTGTTTGTATTATCTTCAGTATCGGTAGGTGTTATATTCTCAGGAATGATAGGATCAATCTCTTCAAGTTTTTCCGATTCATCCGTAATTGTTTCTTCGGAGGTGTCGATGTTTGTTTCTATTTGATGAGACTCAGCTGTATTGTTTGTATTATCTTCAGTATCGGTAGGTGTTATATTCTCAGGAATGATAGGGTCAATCTCTTCAAGTTTTTCCGATTCATCAATGAGGGTTTCTTCATTTGCTTCCTTGATACCTTTTTCACCATTCGCATCACCATCTGCAAAGAGATTGACAACATCAAAGCTTCCTTGATCTTGAATAGCATTTTCTCCATAAGGCTGATAGCTAATGTCACACGTATTGGTAAAAGATTTAATTGTGTTATCTGTAATATTTGTGCTGTACATAAAGCTGAAAGAGGCTAGACGCGCGTGCTCACGATTGATTGTGATAACAAAAGAATCATCCGTATGTACTTCAATACTGCCATACCCTTGAGCCACAAATTCATCTCCAGTGAGTTGGAAACGCCCTAAAGAGTTATCAATGATGACATTGAAAGATGTTGTATCAAGCTGTTGTCCTGCACCATGTGTATCAGTTAAAACAATATCGCCTGACAAATCTTCCTTGTTCATATTCGCATTGATAAACCAGCGCACAGTATTCTTCTCGCCCAGCATATCGCCACTTTTCCAGAAAAAAGGAAGAACTCCAGGTTGTTCATTTTCTCCAGTATCACCTTGAATCGTGATTTCCTGCGCTATGGCAGTGGTGTTTAAATTCGTTGTGATAGTGGTCTTATTTGGATTCTTTGTGCGTGTTGCTTCTATACCAAAGTTAAAATGACCTTTCACACGTTCGAGATCATTTACCTTTTCGTTAAAGGTGGCAATAACGCGGTCTTTATAGATTAAAGCTTGCCCAAGTTCGCCTAAAGCTACCGCCCGAGGTGAACCGTCAGTTTCAGTCATACCTTGGAGTTCATCCGGAAGTAAGAAGGTAATGGTATCTCCAGCTTTTACTTTAATATCGTCTTTACTACTAAATTCTACACGCAAAGAAGTCGTCTGGCCTTGTACAAGGTTAGTATCAGAAAAGTGGATACTATCAATAAAGTTGGTATTGCTTAATTCGGCTGCTGATGCTTTAGTGGGGCAAAGGAGCAAACCAAAAAAAGCGGTAAAAAAAATGAGCAATATCTGAATTGTTCGTTTCATATAAAAATATATTTTCCTTTTTGTCTTTCTTTTTCGTTAATTGACTTTTTCAGTCTGTTAAAAATTTTAGCAAATTGATTTTCAAAACACAAAGGAAGCGACTTACCTCAGAATATAATTAACATAAAAATATATAATTTGATAAAATAGAGGATAGCAAAGGGGAGTCAATCAAATGATAACAGCTATCGCAACAGATATGGACGGAACATTTTTAGATGAGAAGTCTACTTATGATAAAAAGCACTTTTCGCGTATACAGGAAGCCTTAAATAAAAAAGGTATTCGTTTTATTGTGGCAAGTGGTAATCAGTATTTTAAATTAAAGTCGTATTTCGAGGATACAACAGATATTATTTTTATTTCTGAAAATGGTGGTATTATCACAATTAATGATGATATGGAAATGGTTTCGAGTTTTACACATGATGAAGTGAGAGATGTACTTGGTTTGCTTTCAAGCCATAATATACCGGTGGTCTTATGTGGTGCTCAAAGTGCCTATACTTTAGACTCTGTTTCGGAAGAATTTGAAACTTTTGCTCACAAATATTATGAAAAGCTACAACTCCTTCCTTCTTTTGATAAATTACCTGATGATACATTTGTCAAATTTGCAACTATCATCCCAGAAGAAGATTTGACTACAGTTACAGCAGAATTAAATGCCAATTTTAAAGAAGGTATAAAGGCTGTGACAAGTGGAAATATCTATCTTGATATTGTACTTGAAGGAAGTAATAAAGGAGCGGCAATTAAGAAAGTATTAAGTGAATTAGAACTTTCAGCAGAGGATTTAGCTGCATTTGGTGATGCCAATAATGACTTGGAAATGTTAGAAATGGCGGGCTATTCTTATGCTGTTGCAAATGCCAATGATCAAGCGAAGGCAAAGTCAAAAAAGATTATCGGAAGCAATAGAGAAAAAGCAGTACTGGCTGAAATAGAGAAAATCATTCAATGAACAAACAAAAAAGCACATTCTTAATGTGCTTTTTTAGATTTCTAAAAATCTTATTTTTTGTGGTGATCCATCTTTTCTTTGACACCATCAACAGCATCTTCTGATGCGTCTTTGATATCTGAAGCAACTTCTTTTACCTTACCGATTGTTTTATCAAGGAAGCCTTCAGCTTTTTTCTTGTCATCACCTGTAACATCACCAACAACTTCTTTAGTGTTACCTTTAAGTTTGTCTACTGTACCTCTGTCTGTCATAAAAAATTCCTCCTTGTTATTTATACTTCCATTTTACTGGTTATCGACTCAATTTGCAATATATTCAACTTGCAAATTGAGTCTCCTTTTTATTGGGGTAGCAGACCTAAGTTATCCTTAAGTAAAAGCTAATATATTTGACGTGGGTATTTGAATTTGGTAAACTTTATAAAAGTGACACGGTGTCATTTCAAACCTAAAAACAGGAGAAGGAAAGTGCCTAAAGCTACATATCTCAAACTTCCAGAATCAAAAAAGCAACGCATTTACGCAGTTTGTAAAAAAGAATTTTCTGATAAACCTTTTCATCAAGCAACGGTCAGGGACATCGTGCAAGCTTTGGAAATTCCGCGTGGCAGTTTTTATCAGTATTTTGAAGATTTAACGGACTGTTACATGTATGTCCTGTCTCAAGAGACGAAGGAGCTTCATAATCTTTTTATAGATTTGATTCAGAAACTTCCATTAATGGAAGCTTTGGAAGAATACAAACACTTATTGTTAAAAGAGTTGGTACATAATGAAAATTATTCCCTTTATAAGTACAGATTTTTAGACTGGAACTATGAGTTAAGCTTGGCTTGGAAAAAGTATAACCATCAAACATTTGTGACAAAAGAACCTGTCTCACCCATGATTTCTGTTTTCAAATCAGTGGTTCATGACCTTGTCTACAGATTGTTTGCTGAGGAATGGGATGACAATGAGTTTATTACACATTACGACAATGAAATCGCAATTATTATGAATGGCGTTTCAATGAGCCATATTCATCACTAAAAAGGAGAACGAGGAGACATATATGTTTTTATCACTTAAAGAAATTTTTTACTACAAAACAAGGTATGCCTTGATTGCAACAATAATCTTTTTAGTTTCATATGTTGTTTTTATTCTTTCTGGTCTATCAACAGGCTTAGCGAGTCAATTCAAGCAGGCAGTTGTAGACTGGAATGCAGAAAAGATCGTACTTTCGGATAGCTCTAATAATATTTTATCGGCTTCGCAAATATCTGAAGCAGAACTTCAAAAGATTGAAGGAGATGCTTTATCTCCTGTTTCCATTTTCTCGACATCTATTAATCAAGGAAATGACCAGAGAGAAAATATCACTGTGATGGGCCTGCCCACGGACTCCAATGTTATGCCGAGTATTGAGGACGGTGAAAACTTCTCAGAAGATGGTAAAGAAATAATTATTCCGAAAAACTTAGCAGACAAAGGTTATAAAGTCGGAGATAAAATCAAAGTAGGCAATAACGACGTTGAATTAAAAATTGTCGGTATTGTAAAAGAAACTTATTATTCGGCAACTCCCGTTGTTTATGGTTCCTTCACTACTCTTTCAGCGATTAAAAATATGAATGCAGCTCCTGCTGATGCTTCCGTTAATGGGGTAATTGTAAAATCTGGGAATGTAAGCCTTAAAGGTACAAGTGGGGATAAGTTAAATGTCATAACTATTTCACAACTGATAGATAATATCCCAGGTTACTCTGCTCAGAAAACAACCTTGAATGCCATGATTTATTTCTTGTTCTTAATAGTGCTGTTAATCATTGCTGTATTTATGTACGTTATTACCTTGCAAAAAGTGCCTATCTTTGGGATTATGAAGGCGCAGGGAATCTCAAACTTCCATATTATGAAATCCATCTTATGGCAAAGTTTCTGGCTGTCTTTAGTGGGAGTAGCTTTAGCATTTTTCGGAAGTTATTTGACAAGCTTTGTGCTCCCGCAAGCAATGCCGTTTTCAATTGATTTTTCTATCTGGGCTATTTATAGTCTTATCCTGATTTTCGTTTCGATATTGGGCTCTGTGTTCTCTCTTTACACGATTAGAAAAATTGATCCTACACAAGCAATTGGAGGTTAAAATGAAAGAAATTTTACTTATGGATGAGGTCACAAAGAGCTTTGGTACAGGCCGAACAGAAGTTCAAGCATTAAAAGGAATTGACCTGCGTGTTCAAGCAGGAGAATTTATTTCTATTATAGGCCCTTCTGGATCTGGTAAAAGTACTTTTTTGACAATAGCAGGTGGCTTGCAGTCCTCAACAACTGGTACGACGAAGATAAACACAATTAATTTTAACAAGCTCTCTGAAAAAGAGCGCTCAAAAGTTAGATTTAAGGAAGTCGGTTTTATTTTACAAGCTTCTAATCTAATCCCTTATCTCACAGTTGGAGAGCAATTAAAACTTGTAGATAAGATAAATAAAAAAAGTATCAATCGAGATAAAATTAATGAAATGCTAGATTCTTTAGATATTCTAGAATTACAAAATAAATATCCGAGTGAACTGTCAGGTGGGGAAAGGCAACGTGTAGCGATAACACGCGCGCTGTATAATGATCCCAGCTTAATTCTAGCTGATGAACCCACAGCCAGTTTAGATACTGAGAGAGCCTATCAGGTAGTGGATATCTTAAGAAAAGAAGCCCATGAAAAAAATAAAGCGACCATCATGGTTACACACGACTCGCGTATGATAAAAAATAGTGACAGTGTTTATAGAATTGAGGATGGTAATCTTTTTAAAGTCGATGATTTTTAAAAGTTAGCTAAAAAAATGAGGTAGTATTTACCTCTTTTTTTATTTATACTTTATTCTCTTTTTCTCTAAAATAAAATTTTTAAGAATAGAGGTAAATTATCTAAATTATTAGACTGTATCCTTTCAAATAATGGCAAAAAATAAAATAAGATTAAAATACTTCTCTATGAATTATTAAATTGAAGTATTAACTTCTTTAATATATAATTAAGAGAGAACAAAGAGATGTGTAAAGGATATGAGATAATATAATATTTTTTTATTATAAATACATTATATTCACGAAGGAAAAGTTAGAATAGGGAGTTGTAGTAGTGAAAAAAATGGAAGTAAGTATTTATAGGATGATTTATGCCTTTTTAGGTGTGACTTTAACTGTTGATGTTTTATTATCCTTGAGCCGTGGGACACTTTATCAAAACTTAAGTTCAACCGTGCTATTAGTTGCTCCTATTTTGATAATGGTTTATATTATATCAACACAAAGGGATAGAGAAAGATCTTGGAAAACAGTCCTTATATTTTTAATGCTGTCTCTCATCTTTATATTAGAAGCAGGTGTTTTTCTAGGTCATGGTTTAAAACCTATTCCCCTCTTTAATGCTTTAAGCCTTCTTATTTATGTCGGGCTCTTCCGCGTTTTTTCCGAACATAAAGAGGGCATAAGCGATATAGAAATAAAAAGATGGGCCTTTGGTTTGTCGGGATTTTACATAGCACTTGTCCCTGCTTTTGCCTTTTTATCTATAAATCAAGAAACTTTTGCTCTTTTTAGCAATATCCAAACCTTCTTGGTTATTATGACTTTACTTTTAGAATTTATAATTGTTGTTTTTTCAGCGATGGCGCTTTTTAAAAAGTTTCAAAAGAAGATAGGTAAATTCATTTGGGCTGTTTTAGCTGTCTTTCTTGTTGTTTTTGGGGCAATACTTTTAAATGTTTTAAGCCCTGAGGTTAATGCACAGTTAATATCACGTTTCTTATTACTTGTACAGATAGTAATGGTAATTGCTTTGATTGGTGAGAGTATATATACTGGACTTTCGAATTATTTTAGGTCCGATCAGAAGCTCTTACTGTATGTTATATCTGTTCTGCCCCTCGTTTTTCTTTTTGAAAATAAGTTTTGGGGTTTAAGTTATCTTAAAGAGATATTTGAGATTCTTATCGATAAATTAACGTGGTTTGCCATTTTCTTTTCAATTCTTACATTTATCTACTATACATTAGAAACAATATTGCTGTGGTATGCCTATAGTACAAAGAGCTACACCCGTGAATTAAGCCATGTAAAAATAGAAACACACCATCGTATCCTTGTATTGATTCCCTGCATGAATGAAGAACTTGTCATCAAAAACACTGTCAAAAGTCTATTGAATACAAATTATGAGAACTTAGATATCTATGTGATTGATGATGCCAGTATAGACAATACTGTTAAAGAAGTAGAGGAGTTTAAGGGTAATAAGAGATTTCATCTCTTACAAAGATTCCAGCCTGAGGCACAACAAGGAAAAGGAGAGGCTCTCAACTGGGCTTATAAAAAAATAACAGAATCTTATCTAGATAAAGGCTATATTTTTGAAGAAACGCTTATCACGATTATTGATGCTGATTCGAGTGTGGAAACAGACTATTTTGATAAAGTTAACTTGGTCTTTAATTCAGACTTTGAGCTAACAGGTCTACAGTCTAAAGTTCAAGTCATCAACCGAAACCGAGACACTTCTCAGGATTTAGAGTTCGGAGAAATCATCAATGCGACACAGTCCTTAAGAAGTAAAACTAATACCGTAGCTTTTGGTGGAAATGGGCAGTTTTGTAAACTAAGTACGCTTTATTCATTGCATGAAGCGCCTTGGACAACTTCACTAGTCGAAGATTTTGACTTATCACTGCGCCTGTTTCTCTCAGACATATATAATGTACGTAATGTGCAATATGATGATATTAAAATAAAACAAACGGGTATTTATGATGATCCGATGTCCTTGGTTAAACAGCGCGTGAGATGGGCGCAAGGAAATATTCAGACCTTTAAATATATTTTCCCAATTATTAAGTCCGAAAACTTAGAACTCAAGCAAAAGACAGAGCTTTGCTTTACCTTAATCAAGCCATGGCTCATGGCTATAGAATATATGGTAGTTATCTACACAGGTATTGTGTTATTTGGGACACTATTAATATATGGTCTCACACAAGCAGTGCAAAGCTTTGTTCTGGTATTTATTTTTATGGTTTTCTATATATTTCTTATCAATATTGTTTGGGCAGTTCTTTATAATAGAAATAATCAAGAAAAATTTAAAATCAGTCATGTTCTGAAAGATGCTTATTATTTAACAAAGTTTCTCATTATACTGAGTCAGATATATCCTCAAGCAATATTCAGATATTTCAATTCACAAAATACTTGGGATAAAACGAAACGTCAGGCTTAGATTTTAAATTTAACTCATGTAGATTAGAAAGGAAGTAACTTTGAAAAAAAAGATTTTTGACGAAAATAATTATATATATTTTTACAATAAAATATATGACCAAGAACGTAAAATCAAAGGTGCGGAGTGTGTACTGAGAGAACAAAATGCTGAGCAAGAATGGATACTTCCTCCAAATATTGACTCCCTCCCGTTTTTTATATTAAAAGATCAGATAAAAGAAGGTATAGTTGATGTTGAAGCTGAACATTTTAAAGTTTTAATAAAATTAACAATTCAACAATTTCTGAGCCGGAAGTTTAAAAAATCTATTCAATCAATCGTGGAAGAGTTGAAGCCTTTCGATATTGTTATTGAAATTTCGCATAATGAGATTGTGAAATTGAAGCATTTAAGAAGGGTGAGCCGTAGAATTAAATATTGTAAAACTTATGGTATACTTTTCTCCATTAATAATCTTGGTGCAGAATTTTATTTTGCACGAAATATTCACCGCTTGCTCCCTTTAATCGATATATTAAAGCTGGATATGCGACATTTTAATGATAAGGAAAAATGGCTAGATTTAACCATTAAATTTTGGCTTAAACTGGCAAAGAAGTATCAACTTGAACTAGTGGTATCTGGTGTTGAAACCAAGGAAGATGAGAAGCTTGTTGATTTACTTAAAATTAATTTGAGGCAAGGTTACCTATATGGGCCCCCTCAAAAATCAATCCAGGGATGAAGGGTTCTTTTCCCCCGTGGAGAAGAAAAAGAACCCACCATTTTTATATAGAGGAGAAAAGTAGGTTTGAAATTTGATGAATTAATTTTTTATAGACAGAAAATTATTAATTTTGCTGAGGATAAAGAAGTAGAATACGAGCTATTATTACGTTTAAGAACATCAGACGGCTGCTATTTTCCAAGTGAAATGTTTGATGAGATAGTCTCAGATCATGAGAAACACAATTTGTACTTAAAACGATTAGATGAACTATTGCAAGAACAACTTAAGAAAGACGATTACACCTACTCCCTAAACTTGGATTACCAAGAACTTTATTTTGATGAAACTGTCGAATTTTTGAGAGATTTCAAATATAAAAACAGGTTAAGAATCGAGCTTACTGAACGTTTACCGGTAAATTGCTATGATGAAGAAAATGTTTTACCTTTAGAAGCAATAAAATCAATTAAGGAAATGGGATACGCCATCGCCTTAGATGATTTTCTGTCGGGTATTAACCATTACACAACTTTGTTTGTACTAAATGCTTATGTGGACCGTGTTAAAATTTCTGCATTAGATTTTAATAGCTATTTATCTCATGATGAGTTGCAGAAATTTATATTTTCTATTGTGAATACTATCGCGTTTCTTGAAAAAGAGATTGTTATAGAGGGAGTCGAAGAGGAAGAAGTTCTTGCGGCTTTTCCCAAGGAATGGCTTCAGCAAACTTATTATTATGACAGGCCTCATGACTTCTAATGGAGGAGAAGAAAGATGATTCATATTGAAGATATATTAGGAAGTAACTTTATTGATAAAATTTTCTTGATGCCAACTGTACTGGGTATAATGTTTATTGCTAAATATATGATTCAATACTACCAATTGGATCAAAATAAAATCACAGCTTATATTTTAAATTCGAGTAATTTTGCACTTTTTATTATCCTTCTTAAATTTTTATTTAGTGATATTGACCAAGGCTCGCCATATGGTTACCTCATCAGTGATATTTCGCTAGTTTTTATTGCAATTTCTGTGGTCTATCTGGTTACACCGCTCTATAAAAATATTGAATATGAAATATTGCCTCAATTTATCATATACTATCTTTTGTACTTGCATGTCTATGGTTTTCATTTGAGATCCACCTTATTAGTGCTCTCAGGCTTGACTCTGTTTTGGTTAGTTATTTATGCACTATGCAATTATCGAAAAGTCATCACGGCGCACTATATATCCTACTTTTTCCTGAGTGTTTTTATCACACTTGCAGCCGTTTTAGTAGCAATTTCCCAATTCCATGTTCCGATAAGTTATACGATAGGTATTTTCTTTAAGATTCTTGCTGTGTTAGTTATTGCGAAGGTCGCTATTTATTTGATCAGTATCATTGCATTGATGTATTCAGATTTGAAGCGAGATGCCTATATTGATATTTTAACAGGTACCTATAATCGTAAAAAATTCGAGGATGTGCTTAATGAAGTTCTATTCAGTAAAAATGTGCCTAGCTTTTCAATTGCTTTGTTTGATATAGATGCTTTTAAATCTATTAATGACAACTATGGACACTTAGCAGGAGATTACGTCCTTAGAGAAATTAGTACAGATATCCGAGAACTATTGATGCAGGAACACAGTAATGGACAGCTTTTCCGATATGGTGGTGATGAATTTTTCATAGTATTTAGAAACCAGACAGGTGAGGAAGCCTATAGGATGATGACTCAAATTACGAAGAATATTTCAGATAAAGAGTTTGCATATAATGATATTCCATTTAACGTCTCAATCTCTGTAGGTGTTGCTGAAATAACTGATGAAAAGAACCCTGAAACGATTATTGATAAGGTAGATAAAAATCTGTATGTAGCAAAAGCAAACGGAAAAAATCAAGTCTATTATGTTTAAAAGGAAAGCTAGAAAAAGTAGAAATGGAAGAAGATATGAAAAAAATAATGCTTGTCTTTGGAACACGACCTGAAGCAATAAAAATGGCACCTTTGGTCAAGGCTATAGAAAAAGATGCTCGCTTCCAAGCAGTGACAGTTGTAACTGCTCAGCATAGAGAAATGTTAGATCAAGTCTTGGACATCTTTGAGATAGTACCTGATTATGACTTGGATATTATGGGAAAAAATCAAACTCGGAGTCAAATTACTACGCGAGTGATTGATGCAATTGACCAAGTGCTTGTAGAAGAGTCTCCAGATATAATGCTGGTACATGGCGATACTTCCACAACCTTTGCAGCCTCTATCGCCGCTTTTTACCATAAAGTTATTTTGGGACATGTTGAAGCTGGTTTAAGAACTTGGAACAAATATTCTCCTTTCCCAGAAGAGATGAACCGACAAGTAACAGATGTTCTCTCAGATATCTATTTTGCACCAACAGAAGAGAGTAAGCAAAATTTGCTAAAAGAAAATCATGCAGCAGATAATATCTATGTTACAGGGAACACTGCCATTGATGCCTTAAGGTTCACGGTTCCTGCTCATCTGCAAAAAGATCGTCGTCAGATTCTTGTTACCATGCATCGTCGTGAAAACCTTGGGGAGCCAATGGAAAATGTCTTTAGAGCCATTAAAGATATTTGTAGAGACTATCCGCAATTTGAAATGGTCTACCCGCTTCACAAAAATCCAAAAGTCCGAGAAATTGCTTATCGCATACTTGGTGACTTACCAAATGTTCGCCTGATTGAACCACTAAATGTTGTTGATTTCCACCGCATGGAAAATGAAAGTTATATTATTTTGACAGATTCAGGTGGTGTGCAAGAAGAAGCTCCGTCATTTGGTGTACCTGTTCTTGTTTTACGTGACACAACCGAACGTCCTGAGGGCGTTGAAGCAGGGGCTCTTAAGCTCGTGGGTACTGGGCAAGAAGAAGTCTACCGCGCTATCCGTGAACTTATTGAAAATGAGGAAGTCTATCAAAAAATGAGCAACTCCCAAAACCCATATGGGGATGGACATGCCAGTGAAAAGATTCTGGATGCTATTGATCAGTATTTGGGAAATTAAGATAAAAAGTTAATGGAGCTAATCCAATAACTTTTTTATTTTACACTCTCATAATCTAAAAAATATAGGATATTTAAAAGTTATTAGTAGCGTTTTTGGGGGAAACTGTTATAATGATTCTTAAGAAACTGAGACAATTTATGTTTTACCATCTCACAAAGTTTCTGGAGAAGTGTATACTTCTACCTTTTAGAAGAATGAAAGAGGTTTTTGTATGGGTTATTCGAGTGAAAAATCGTTTAACAAGGCTACTTCAGCGGGCTTTATTATCGCACTTGGGGTAGTTTATGGTGATATCGGTACAAGTCCGTTGTATACTATGCAATCCATTGTCTCAGGACAAGGCGGCTTGCAGAATATTTCAGAGAACTTTATCTTAGGGGCAGTTTCTCTTGTTATTTGGACGCTAACCCTGATTACTACAGTTAAATATGTTTTGATAGCTTTAAGGGCTGACAACCATCAAGAGGGCGGAATATTTTCCCTCTTCACTTTAGTCCGTCGTATGGCTAAATGGCTAATCGTACCGGCGATGATAGGGGGAGCTACTTTACTGGCAGATGGCGCGTTGACTCCAGCGGTAACAGTAACTTCAGCAGTTGAAGGTCTAAAGGGAGTCCCCGGGCTAGGAGAACTATATGCCAACCAATCATTAGTTGTGGTGACTACTTTAATTATTCTGGCCTTCCTTTTCCTCATACAAAGGTTTGGTACGGGAATGGTAGGCAAGCTTTTTGGTCCTATCATGCTGATTTGGTTTGGCTTTCTGGCAACAACAGGAATTCTGAATTCCTTTGCCAATCTTGAGATTTTCAAGGCTATTAATCCTTATTATGCTGTACATCTATTGTTAAGTCCAGAAAACAAAGCAGGCCTTTTCATTTTAGGATCGGTTTTCCTTGCTACAACAGGTGCTGAAGCCCTTTATTCAGACCTTGGCCATGTGGGACGTGGCAACATTTATGTCAGCTGGCCTTTCGTGAAGTTATCCATTGTCTTATCGTACTGTGGACAAGGTGCTTGGTTGTTAGCGCATAGAGGTGGTGACCTCGGAGGAATGAACCCTTTCTTCGCGGTTATTCCGTCAGAGATGATGATTTATGCTGTTATTCTTGCTACACTTGCGTCGATTATTGCATCACAATCATTGATTTCCGGCTCCTTTACTTTAGTTTCAGAAGCTATTCGTTTGAAACTTTTACCTATGATGCGTATTTATTATCCTGGGAAAACTCTCGGACAGCTTTACATTCCAGCAGTGAATTTGGCTTTATGGCTAGCAACCACCAGTATTGTGCTTTATTTTAGAAGTGCAGAGCACATGGAAGCCGCTTATGGTCTAGCCATTACGATTACCATGCTCATGACAACTATCCTTTTGGCTTACTACTTAATCCATAAAGGAATTAAAAAGCCTTTTGCTTACTTGATTGCAGCCTTTTTTGCAAGTATCGAAGTAATCTTCTTTATTGCTTCAGCAGCAAAATTCGTGCACGGTGGTTATGTCGTGGTTATAATGGCGGCTCTGATTATCTTTGTTATGTTTATCTGGTTCCAATCAAATAAAAGTGTTAATAAATATATCAAGTCTTTAGATCTCAATGACTTCAAAGGTCAGCTCAAGGAGCTGAAAGAAGATAAGGAGATGGACCTTTATCAAACAAATATTGTTTATATGAGCAACAAGATGGAGGGCGATTTCATTGATCGTTCTATCTTGTATTCAATTCTTGATAAACGTCCGAAGAAAGCAGAAGTATATTGGTTCGTGAATGTTAAAGTAACCGATGAGCCATGGACTTCAGAGTATGAAGTGGATATGATGGGAACTGATTATATCGTGAAGGTTCATCTTTACTTAGGTTTCCGTATGAAGCAGGAAGTTCCGCGCTATCTACGAACAATTGTGAAAGACTTGATTAAATCAGGCAGATTGCCTAAGCAGGAGCAAAAATATACCACTATGCCAGGGCGTGATGTGGGAGATTTTAGATTTATTGTGATTGAAGAGCGCGTGACCTATGCTCAAAAACTGCCAAGTTTTGACCGCTTTGTTTTGAAGACAAAAGCCAACATTAAGCGCTATACAGCTACACCTGACCGCTGGTTTGGTTTACAATTCTCGGAGGTATCGCTTGAGAGAGTTCCATTGATTTTGTCAGATGTTCACAATCTCAGCATACAGGAACGTCCAAAACCAGAAGAAGGCGATGATGTCACTGAAACATATAAATAAGAAATATAAAAAGCAGTTAGCATTCTAACTGCTTTTTATTTAAATAAAACAAAAGAAAAGACTTATTTCTTGCCTTGGAGTCCACTCTAAGGTGTATAATGCACATATCAACCTTAAGGAGGGATAAGATGACAGAGAAAATAACAGCAGGAAGAGATCTTTTAGAAAATTTTGCTCCAGATTTTGCGAGATATAATGATGACATACTTTTTGGAGAAGTCTGGGCGGATGCGACGCTTTCTCCTAAAGTTCACTCCATCATAACACTGAGTGCTCTGATAAGTAAAGGTGCCACCGAGCAACTTACTTTCCATTTAAAGAAAGCAAAAGAGAACGGCATGACAAAGGACGAAGTGGCTGCATTAATTACTCAGCTTGCCTTTTATGTCGGCTGGCCAAATGCATGGTCAGCATTTAATCAAGCAAAGGAGATTTGGAATGAGCGAAAATAAACCCTTATTTGGCATGGGTGAACTTAACACAGCATATGCACAGTATTTCATAGGAAAGAGCTACTTGAATCCTCTTGTACCCCCTGAAGAAGAAATTCCTTATATGACAGCCAATGTGACCTTTGAACCAGGCACCCGAAACAACTGGCACATTCATCGTTCAGGTTATCAGATTTTACTAATTACTGATGGGGAAGGCTGGTATCAAGAAGAGGGGAAGAAAGCCCAGTCTCTTAAAGCAGGAGATGTCATTGTAACAAGAGATGGCATCAAGCATTGGCATGGAGCCAAAAAAGACTCATGGATGAGTCACATTGCTATAACTGCTGGTGAAGCCGAGTGGCTCGAAGCGGTTGATGATAAGGCTTATAAAGATTTATAATTAAGGAGAAAATAACGATGCTTACAGATACATATGAATTAATAAATGGAGTAAAAATTCCTAAACTTGGTTTTGGCACTTGGTTACTCGACAATGAACAAGCTGCCCGTGCGGTAAAAGAAGCACTTCAAGCTGGTTATCGTCATATTGATACGGCTGAGGCGTATGAAAATGAAGCAGGAGTGGGACGAGGCATCCGTGAGTCAGGTATAGCGCGTGATGAAATATTTGTGACTACTAAGCTACATGCAGAAATTAAAGACTACGACCAAGCAAAACTTGCTATAGCAGAGTCTTTGGAAAAACTGGGACTTGATTCAATCGACTTGATGATTATCCATTCTCCTAAACCTTGGAATGATTTCTTAGGTAAGGAACGCTATTTTGAAGGAAATCTTGCTGCCTGGAAAGCCTTAGAAGAAGCTTATGAAGAAGGAAAACTTAAAGCTATAGGTGTATCTAATTTTGAAACTATTGACTTGGAAAACTTAATTAACCATGGAAAAATCCCACCAATGGTTAACCAAGTCTTGGCACATATTGGGAATATTCCCTCAGAAGTAATCGAATACAGTAAAAAACATGATGTTTTAGTCGAAGCATATTCTCCATTTGGCCATGGGGATATGTTTAAACATGAAGCGCTAAAAGAAATAGCGGATAAATATGGTGTTTCTGTGGCACAACTCGCAGTACGCTATCTTTTGCAACTGGGTTTGCTGCCCTTACCAAAAGCATCAAGTCTCGACCATATGAGAAATAATGCTGATGTTGATTTCATTATTGGAGATTCAGATATCAAAAGACTTGATAATTTTACTAAAATTGAATATTCTAAAGAAAATAAAGTTTTCCCCGTTTATCAAAAATAGGAGTAGTTCATGAACATAAAGCAAATCAGTGAAAAGTATGGTATTCCTGCAGATACTTTAAGATATTGGGAGAGGGTTAAGGCCATCCCAGCAGTGACACGAAATTCTTCTGGATATAGAGATTATGATGAAGAAGATGAAGACTGGATTCATTGGACAAGTTGTATGAGAAGTGCTGGAGTATCACTTGAGAGGATCATCGAATATATTGACTTATTTGCAAGAGGTGAGCAGACTATTGATGCGAGAAAAACACTGCTGACCGAGCAGCTAAAAGTAATCGAAGATAAGCAGTCGGAACTCCAACATATGCACGATATATTAGAAGAAAAAATTAATCATTATGAAGACCATATGCTGAAATATGAAGGAAAGCTCAAAAAACCTTAGTATTTCCATAAAAATTACTTTCTTGTTCCTATAATACTCTAAAGTATCTGCTATACAAACACGTATTCTTGCTATATAATGATTTATATAAGAGTTAAAATAAGGAGGAGAAGAATATGAAAGCTATAGAAGTATCTGAGTTTGGAGACAGCAGTGTACTGAAGTATAAAGAAGTAGAAGAGCCAGTTCTTAAAGATGATGAGCTTTATGTATCACTAAGAGCTGCTGCGGTAAATCCTGTAGAAACATATGTACGTCAAGGGACCTATGCTCAGCTTCCCTCCCTGCCTTATATACCCGGAAAAGATGGAGCAGGTATTGTGAAGTCTGTTGGCGCAAACGTCAAGACTTTCAAACCAGGAGACAGAGTCTTTTTGACAGTAGACAGCAATGCGCAGTCGGGGACTTATGCCCAAGGAATTTCTTGCAAAGAAACAGAAGTAACCTTCCTCCCAGAAAATATGTCTTATAATGAGGGAGCAGCACTAGGATCAAGTGGACTAACCGCACTTTATGCTTTAAAGCAAAAAGCTGATATAAAATCTGGTGATCTTCTACTCATTCATGGTGCGAGTGGAGGTGTCGGAACCCTGATGCTCCAATTTGCAAAATTATATGGAGCAAAAGTGATTGCCACTGCTGGTTCAGAAGAAGGACTTCAAGTTCTTCGAGACCGAGGTGCAGACTATGTCTTTAATCACCATAAGGATGGCTATATTGATGAAATCAAAAACTATGGTATAAATGTGATTATTGAAATGTTGGCCAATGTAAACTTACAAAATGATTTAGAAGTAATTGGTAAGCAGGGTAAGATAGTTATTGTAGGAAATCGAGGGGAGATAACAATTAACCCAAGATTACTTATGATGAAGGAAGCAACTGTGACTGGCCTCTTGCTGTCGAATATTACTGCTGACGAAGTTGAAGAAAATACCAAATTACTCTTGTCTGGATTGGAAAACGGTGTTAAACCAGTTATTGACAAAGTATTCCCTCTGAATGAAGCAGATAAAGCTCAAGATTATATTATGGACAACCGAGGGAGTTTAGGAAAAGTCATTCTTTCTGTTAATGTGTGAAAACTTGTTATAAAATACTGGATTTTAATCTGGTATTTTTTATTTTAAAGAAGGCTTGACTTTAGTGCGAAAACGTACTATAATTAAATGGTACGACTTCGTACTAAAAACGCTTCTAACTTTAAAATCGGAGGAATAATATGCACCATCGTGATTTAATGACTGAATTTAGCACGGCTTTAGGGAAGGTTGACACAGCTTATGCCTTGGTAGCTCAGAGATATAACTTGACCTTTAATGGATTGATGACTTTATATATCGTTGATGAAAAAAATGAAGTTACACAAAAAGAAATCAGTGATACACTCTTTTTGCCTAAATCAACCGTTCATAGTTTGCTTTTGAAGTTGCAAAAACAAGAAATACTTGAGTTAACTAAGGGAAAAAATGCTAAAGAGAAGTTTATCATTTTTACCGATAAAGGCAGAGAAGTGTTTGAGGAAATTCAAGGTCAAACGGATCTTTTTGAGACTCGTGTAATAGAGGAATTCGGATTAGACAATGCTCAAAAATTTCTTGAAAGTACGAAAATTTTCACAGATAGTTTATTACAAAATGCCCGAAAAGTAATGGAGGATAAGGAAGATGAAGCTTGAAATACGTGAATTAGACCAAAAAGATTACCAAAAAGCTATAAAATTTGCTGTAAAGGGCATGAGCTTTGACCGATATGGGGAAAATCCATCTATCATCAATATGTATGGTAAATACTTCCTCTATCTAGAATTATCAAAGGCCACCCAAGTTATTGCAGCCTATATGGAGGATGAATTGGTTGGTTTATTGCTCGCAGAAGTTTATGGAGAACCGAAAATTAAGCAAACTTTGGGACAAAAGCTATATATAAAAGCTTTTGGCTTCTTACAATCTCTTTATGCAAGTGGTGGCCTCGGGACATATGAAGCCACAAATAAGGACCTTCTGAATATCTACAAAAGCAAAACACAGCCTGATGGTGAAATTTTATTCTTAGCTGCCGATCCAGATAAAAAAATAAAAGGTGTGGGTACAACTTTGCTGAAAGAACTAGAAGCACGAGAACCAGGTAAAGAAATATTTTTAT
The DNA here is from genome assembly GCF_016027715.1 of Lactococcus garvieae. Classification (NCBI taxonomy): domain Bacteria; kingdom Bacillati; phylum Bacillota; class Bacilli; order Lactobacillales; family Streptococcaceae; genus Lactococcus; species Lactococcus garvieae. The sequence continues at coordinate 1,262,281 of NZ_CP065691.1, read as the reverse complement.
ATACAGATTCGGGATGTACTTACCAATTTTATGAACACAAAGGTTTCGTTTTAGAAGGCGCGCGTGATATTCAGTTAAAAATTGGAAAAAGTAAAACAGACTTAACCGCTATGCTTTTTAGTAAAAGATTGACTCAGAGATAAAAACAAGACTTATCTATAAATAAAAAAGATTAGCCCTTTGGCTAATCTTTTTTATATGAGCGGAGCGATACTTCACAATATTAACAGCTTAACTTATATTAATAAGAGAATCAATCAAAATATTTTACAAAAAAAATTTATTATAGTATTATTGACTAGTCAACAATTGACCGGTCAATTAAGAAGGAGGCGATATGGACCTTAGACAGATGAGCCAGCTCTTTTATCAGCTCAAACTTGCAAATCAAGAGATGACGACAAAGTTTGAAAAAGAGACTGGCTTCAGTATTACTCGTTATGAACTCATGATGTTTTTGAAAGAGAACGGGCAATGTTCTCAGGGAGAATTACAAAACAATTTAAAAATAGATAGTGCTGCCATTACACGGCACTTGAAAATACTAGAAACCAAAGGTTACGTCGCTCGTGAAAGAAATAAACAAAATAATCGAGAAGTTTTTGTAACTATCACAGAATGTTCAAAAGAAGCTTTGGAATCCTGTGAAAGAGAGTATAACTCTTCAGAAAATAAATTAAAGTTGCCTTTCACAGCTCAGGAAGAAAGTTTGTTTCTTGAGTTATTGACAAGGTTAACAGAAGAAAAGGAAAAATAAATGACAACGAATAGAGTAAATAACGATTTCTCAGAAATCACTTTTGGCAGAAAATCAGTACGAGTTTATGATGAAACATATAAAATCTCACATGAAGAAATGTTAGAAATGATTCAAGAGGCAACAACAGCACCATCATCTGTAAATATGCAACCTTGGCGCTTTGTAGTGGTTGAAAGCGATGAAGAAAAGGAAAAGCTAAAGCCTTTGATTCGCTTTAATACCCGCCAAAACGAAACTTCTTCGGCCATGGTCCTTATATTTGGAGATATGTTGTGTTATGAATTAGGTGAAGAAATTTATAACCAAGCTGTGGAAGAAGGCAAAATGCCTCCTGAAGTGAGAGATCAACAACTGGAAACAATCATCCCTTATTATCAAAGTTTTACTAAAGAAGTAATGAATGATGTGGTTAAAGTTGACTCTAGCTTAGCTGCGATGCAATTTATGCTAATCGCGCGTGCACATGGTTATGAAACAAATCCTATTGGAGGATTTGAGTCAGACCAGTTGGCAGAAGCTTTTGGCTTGGACGAAAAGCGCTATGTCCCTGTTATCATTTTGTCAGTTGGTAAAGCTAAAGAAACTGGTTATGAATCAGTACGCTTACCTGCTGAAAAGATTACTGAATTTAAATAATCAAGTGATTAAACAAGAGAGTGATATTGGATAGAATTACGAAACTGTAGTTTCCCCTACCGCTCTCTTGTATTATGAAATAAACTCGAAAACTTTATTGAATATTTTCTATAAGCATACTTTCTGGCCGAGATTTTTAAGGCGAGAGGGTAGGCTTTTTCATTTCCTATCTCTCAGCTATAAGTATTAATAATCACCTCATAGCCAAGATACTCTTACTCTTGAAAATGGATAATGCTTCGAGATATGGTGTTAGAGTATTAATATTTAAGTGATGAATACGAGATAAGATATTTATCTTTTGAAATCATAGAAACTATTTTATAGAGGAGTATTCCTAAGAAATAGTTCACAAAAGCAGTTGAGACAACCGTGATGAAAAGTACGGGAAGTCCCATTTTAAAGACAATCATTAATTCAGAAATATGGAGGAGCTTGCCAAAGAAATAAACTGAAAGAACATAGACAGAGCCACTTACGAGAGTAGAAATGAAGTAAGTTACACCTACCTTCATCAAAAATAATTTTGGAGAGGATTTGATGATTAATTTATAAATAAGCAGGCAGACTAAAGCTGATAGAGTGCGGTCAAAAGCAGAGGGTATTTGAAAAATCGGATTACTTCCCAGCACCATAGATGTGATAATGACAAGACCACTTGCTAAGAAAGTTTGCTTTACTGTGGGCTTTATCATTACACATAAGAATAAAAATGCTAATGAAAAATCGGGACGAATAATACCAGCGATACTGGGGGTAATTACATTTAAAATTTGACCGATAATAATCAGCACAGGAGTGAGGGCAATAATATTTGATGATTTAGTTTTTTTGTTCATGAGTGTCTCTCTTTCTATATTTAGGAATGGGATAGAGTACTTTCTAGAACACAAAAAAGCATAGAATATTCTATGCTCATATCATCAATATTTTGCATAGATACAGGTTTTAGAAAGTACACTAAAATTTGTATCTATGGAATTCATTTAGAAGCCATACATACACCTGTATCTTTGCCAAAGTTTAGTAGAATAACAGTTGTTCATTATGCGTACAGCTCCTTTCGTTTTTTGTTAATAGTAATACTATCATTTTATAAATTAACTGTCAATGATTAAATATCTTATGCAAAAAGATTTTCTCTAAAAGTTTATAAGTTATAGTTTTACAACACCTGGTAACAAGCGGAGTGAACAGGAAAATTCTCTTCTAAAATGGTATACTAAATTTTTTTAACTTGAGTTGTTTTTTTAATAATAGTCTGCGGGGTTATGGTAAAATTAAAGTAAGATAAAGAGATTAAAATGTATATAATATAATAAAATAGGAGGGACGGACTATGGTTTATAAAAAATATGGTGAAGTCTTTAAAAAATTGCGCTTACAGCACCATTTACTTTTAAGTGATTTCGAACGTGTAGGTTTATCAAAATCAACCTTGTCTTATTTTGAAAATGGTAAATCAATGATTTCTTTAGATAAGTTGGATCTCGCTCTACAAGAAATGCATACAACATTCCGTTCTTATATGTTAATGATTAATAACGATGAGGAAGATTACTGGCTGTCACAGTTCAAAGAAATGGAGCAAAGCTATTTTAGTAATGATCAGGACAATCTCCAAAAAATATACCGTAAAAATATAAAATACGACATGGAAGAAAATCAAGTGATTGCGCTCTCCGCAAAAGCTTGCTATGCACAACTTTCCACGGATGAAGTACATTATATAGAAAATAAGCTTAAATCTTATGAGGTTTGGCATAGTTATGAAATGTATATTCTAGTGAATACATTAGAAGAAATTAATCCTGACTTATTATATAGCCTTATAGAGAGAATTTTATCCCAAAATAGTCAATACTTAAAAGAAATCACTGAATTTAGAAATCTATTAATTAGACTCGTTATCCGGACAATTCTTTCCATGATTAGAAGAGGACAAAAGAATTTTTCAGAAAAGTTAATACATGAATTAGATAAATTAACGCTTGTGTTTGATACATATGTCAGAATATCTTCAATTTTTGTAAATGGTTGTTGGATTTATAAGTTTGAAGATAAAAATATGGGAATGAAACTGGTCAGTAGAGTTCTAAAAATATTATCGGAAATAGATGCTTTGGAGTTACGGGAAATTTTTAAAAATAATTTTGAACAAATAAAATTATCGAATGGAAATTAATCGTAAATAATAAAAAAGAAGGTTATTAAACCTTCTTTTTTTTATCTAAAAACTAGCCATACAGAAGTATTTTTTAGCCTATATAAAACTCGGAAAAAGGATTTACATATATAAATTATTCAATTAATTGAACTTGAAATGAGGAAAAAATATTAAAAAAATAAAAAAAAGTTGTTTTTATTAACTTAGAGAAATTATTAATTTTTCATCTTAGATTTGTCTATATAATTTTACCGAAAAATAGTTTGAATTTGTGAAAGATATGGTGTATTTTAGTAATACATAAGGATAAAACAAAAATTTTTTTAATGTTATAAAAAGGCCAAAACTAAAAATCTTGTTTATTTTTGACGGAAAATTATAAAAACATTATAAAAAGATTTGTGTAAAGGAGGGGATTCAAAATCAAAAATTAAAAAAATTTGAGTAGGTTTATCCTGAAAAGTGAGTTTAAAAAATGGAAGGAGAAATTATGAATAAATATATAAGGAATTTACAGGGCGTTGCAACGGTTATTGCAACTCTGTCACTTTTACTCAATTTATTCCTCCCAGGAATTACAGTAGTAGCAGAAACAGTTAATGAAGCAACTTCTACGACCGAGGTGATACGCTCTTCTGAAAAAGATATAGCGTTAAACGAAAATTCTGGAAAAAAAGAAGCCATAAAGGGCTCTTTAGGGGAGAGTAAACAAGGAGGGACAACAGAGAAAGCGAAACCGTCGTCTGACCAAGAAATTAATAGAGAGAGTAGCACTGCAGAATCTTCAGAGACGAAAAAAAGTTCGATGAAGTCCATTATTGGAGAAAGCCAAAATGCGAATGATGGGCCTACTGCATCTACTGAATTAACTTTAGAAGAATATTTGGCACAAAATGATTACCTACTTGCCGATGGGAAGCTGTATTCAACAAATGGAACGGATGTACGTGAAGATTTAAAAGACGTTTTATCAGTCCTAGCTCAAAAATATGGATATGGTTTGGGTATTTCTCCGAGAGCTGCAAGTGATGTCGTTATTGACGATGCTTACAGTATTAAGACAGCTAGTTGGACATACACCAATGGGAAAGAAGGTTCACGCTGGTTTGCTAAGAGGGATGATGATCAAACAAAACGAAATCTTCTATGGTGTATTGAACCAGCAGCTCCTTTATATGCGGGTGCCAATACAGGTTTTACTTTAGGTCAAGATACTTCTACCAAAATGCAAAAGATTTCTTTAATGGCCTACTTTGGATATGAGAAGCAAAAATCGATTGTAAATGCTTTTTATACAGAAAAATATAGCCAAGAAATTGCTACAGGAATTGGTGTTAGTAGTATTTCAGATACAGCAAATAGTGTAAGTTTAGCTGGTTATAATGCTTTCAAAAAAGCAGTAGATGAAAAGATTCGTCCGTTTTATAATCCGCCAAGTTTCGCTGGGAAAAACATCACAATCAATGCAGGAGAAACACTTACATTGACGGATGAAAATAATAGCCTAGCAGCATACAAAGTCACTTCAACTCCTGCAAATATGACAGTGACTAAAAGTGGGAATACCCTCACAATTAAAGCGATATCTGCTGCCAATATTGCCGATCTTCGCTTCGCTTTTGATATCGACCCCGCCTATGTAGGTGCCACAGTTGTTTACAAACATGCTACTTTACAAGATGTGGTTAAAGGGCGTGTTTATAATCCAACAGGGTTTGATTTATCAATAAAAGTTAACAATGAAATAAAAACTAATGCCAGTGACGCAGAAGATGGCGATAAAGTATTATCGCCTGAAGAAGAAGTAACAATTTTTGATGATGTAGAGTACAGTCATCTATTTACAGATGGACGGACTTACAGTATCAAAGGTAAACTAATGGATAAGCAAACGGGAGCACCGTTACTCGTAAATGGCAAAGAAGTAACAGCAGAAAAATCTTTTATTCCTACTCAAAGTAGTGGAACAATCCGCCTTGCTTTCACTTTTGATGCTTCTGTTTTAGCAGGTAAAAAAGTAGTTGTTTTTGAAGACTTATATGATGAAAATATAAAAGTCGGGACACATAGTGACTTAACGGACGAAGGACAAACAGTTGAGTTTGATGAGCCCAAAATTTCAACAACTGCGACAAACCAAGATGATGGCTCAAAATTATTTGATCCAGAAGAAAAAGTTACTTTAGTTGATAGTGTAGCTTATCATAACTTACAAATTGGAAAAACGTATAAAGTTTCAGGCGTTCTCATGAATAAAGCAACTGGGCAACCATTGGTCGTTGGGGAAGAAAAAGTTACAGGTGAAACGATTTTTACTCCAACAGCTTCCGATGGAACTATTGATGTGGTGTTTGAATTTAACGCTTCTGCTTTAGCTGGTAGCGAGTTAGTTGTTTTCGAAAAGATTGAGCGTCAACACGCTGTGGATAAGGAATATCGTTTTGTTGCTAAGCACGAAGATTTAAATGATGCAGGGCAAACAGTTGAAATAACAGACCCTAAAATAGCAACACAAGCAACAAATGCCAATGATGGTACCCAAAGTTTTGAGCCTGTAGAAACAATTACCCTTAAGGACGAAGTAGCTTATGAAAACTTAATTGAAGGTAAGGTATACACTGCCAAGGGAACGCTTATGGATAAAGCAACTGGTAAACCTTTGGAGATTAATGGTAAAAAAGTTACCGCCCAAACAACCTTTATCGCAGGTCAAGGTGAAGTGACCAAAGAGGAAGAGATGGTTGATTTAGAGGGAACACCTACTAAACGTGTAAGTGGGACTATCGAGGTCATCTTTACTTTCAATGGTTTACATCTCAACGGGAAAGAGCTCGTCGTCTTTGAAGCTCTAGAACGTAAGGGTTCTGAAATAGCTGTTCATGCAGATCTTGAGGATGAAAAGCAAACTGTTAAATTTACAGATCCAAAATTAGCGACACAAGCTCGAAATATAGAAGACGGTACTCAAGTATTTGACCCATTAGCAACGGTTGTTCTGGAGGATGAAGTAGCATATGAGAATTTAGTCGAAGGACAAGTTTACACAGTAAATGGAACGCTCATGGATAAAGCTACTGGTAAGCCTTTGGAGATTAATGGCGAGAAAGTTACGGCTCAAACAACCTTTATTGCAGGGCAAGATAAGGCAGTCGATGAGAAGACGAAAGATGTTTTAGGAAGTAAAAAAACTTTTGTCAGCGGAAAAATTCATGTCACTTTCAAATTTATTGGTTTACATTTAAAAGGGAAAGAACTTGTAGTTTTTGAGTCTCTCGTTCGTGCTGGCTCTGAAATAGCCGTGCATGCTGATTTAAAGGATAAAGGACAAACTGTAAAAGTCACTGAACCTAAAATTGGTACAAAAGCTACAAATGCTCAAGATGGTACACAAAGTTTTGAGACAAATGGTAGCGTCGTCTTAAATGACCAAGTTACTTATACAAATTTAATTGCAGGTAAAACCTATACAGTTACTGGGACACTGATGGATAAAGCCACAGGACGTCCGCTTCAAATTAATGGTCAAAAAGTTATGGCATCAACAACATTTGTTGCTGGAGAAGGTGGACCAAGTAATAGTCAAAAAGTTACAGGATCTCTTGTGAGTGGGAAAGTGAATGTGGTGTTTAACTTTAATGCTCAATATTTGCAAGGTAAAGAAGTAGTTGTCTTTGAATCTTTGGTACGAGAAGGAACTGAAATAGCAGTTCACGCCGATTTGGAAGATGAAAACCAAACTGTGAACTTTAGAACACCAGTATCTAACGAATCAATCCTTCCAGATTTAGGAGACCATTCTTTACTAGGTGGTGTGGTATTAGGTTTACTTTTCTTAGTATTAGCAAGTTCATTTGTGTTATATCGTTTGAAAAATAATAAATGATTATGAGGAGATTTCTAAAGGGCTTCAGTAATTTTTTGTAATTAGGAAACAATAATTATAAAAAAGCTAGGCCGAGAAAGCGTCCTCAGTTGTATATTCTTCAATACCTAATATGAACAAGTCAATATTAAATAAAAAGAGCATATTTAAGGATAAAAAATATGAAAATTTACTATAGAGGGAGTTGTGCATCAAGTAAAAAAGCTCTTGAATGGTTTAGAAGCCATGACATCGAAATAGAAGTAGTGAAGATTAGAGAAATAACACATAAAGATTTGATACATGTGCTTTCTCTTTCTGACAATGGCGTGTTTGATATTGTGAAGCGCTCCAGTGGACCTGTTTCTGATGAAAATATTAAAAATAGGGAAAAAATAAATAATATGAGTTTTAATGAAGCACTCGTCTATTTAAAGAAGCATCCTGCTTTACTCATGACCCCTATAATATTGGAAGCAGATAGGTGTCTAATAGGTTTTAATTCAGAGCAAATACGTCAATTTTTTCCTATAAAATATAGAAAAACATTACAATGATATATTTTAGGATAAAGAAATTCAAAGGGAAAAATTAAATTGTGATTACTGGGCTTACGAGTCCAGTAATTTTTTATTATTTAATATTTATTTTAAACATAATTTGTAGTGGAAAGTTTTATCATAACAGTTCGATTTATCGAACCTCTTCTCATAAAAGTTACTTAAATTATGTTTTAAACTCTAGTATAAGAGACTTTAAGCTATTTTGGCGATAAAAAAAACGGACTTGTATAGACAATTACATCGAAAGAAATATTGAATTAATTTATTTCTTATTATAATATAATAATATAATAATATAAAGTAAATATATTAAAAATAAAGGGATTGGATTTAGCTTTCAGGTCTTATCAGTTTAATTTTAGAAAAGTGAAATTTGCCTTTAAACATAGTGTCACTGCTTTTAAAAAGTAGTGCTAAAGGTAGTATTTTACTGGATATCAGTTACTAAAGAATATATATAAAATAAGGAGAAAATAAAAATGAGAAAATATCAAATATTATATAAAGCACTATCCTTAAGAAGACTCGTCATGTTAAATGTTGTGATAGCTATAGTTACTCTGTTAAGTGTATTACCTTCTAGAGTTTTTGCAACAAATGGAGGAGCAGTTACAACTGCGGATAAAACTTATACTTTTGACTACAAGACACACATACCTTGGGTAGGTGCTAACAATAGTTTGTTTAGAGCTTCTTTTAATATCCCTTCACCAGGTACAAGTACTATTGATGGTGACCGGTATCAAGGATCACTCACGTTTACTAAACTTCCCAATAATGATTATCGATTGGTGAATGTTATACCTTACATGGACGTCCCTACTTTTAATATCACAAATTCTGGTGGCGCTACAGCGGCCGCTGGCTCTTATAAGTGGGATGAATCCTTACAAGCTTGGGCTCTTCCAAACCCACTGACCGACAACACAGGGTCGAGTATTGATACCAGCCAAGCAGTGAATGGCAGTGCAGGTATTAAAATTTACATGACGGGAGCTTCAACAGGGTTCATGCCTCTAAGCACACTTACAGAAGATTACACATCCCTTGAAACAAGACCTGTTTTCTTACTGGGCGATGTTGCTGGTTTGGCTCCTAATGTTGTGCAAAATATTTCCTTTAACTTATATCAAGAAAGAGCATATAATGGAGATCCTAATAAATGGCACGCTTTTAATTTTAATGTTCCAGCTTTAGTCCAATATGAATATGATGGCCAAGTATCAGGGACCAACCCAGAGGATCAAGTTGACTTAGTACCAGGAGATATGGTTCATTTCGAGTCTGATGTAAACCTTGCATCCCCTCAGAAAATAGCAGTGGATATGATTTGGCAGTCCAGCAAAGACAAAGGTTTAACCTTTAATGATATTCCTGAAACGCTGACTAATTCAGAAGGCAATAAGAATGTCACTAAGTCTCTTGACTTTGTTTCTGATCTTGCAGATGAAGGAAGTTTATATCGCTTAAAAATTATCCCTGTAGGTTCAAAAAATACTGACCCAATTTATACTGAACCAGCTGTATTGTCATTTAAGTCAGAGAGCCTGACCTTTAAAATCAATTATGTTCTAAATGGGGGAACGAATCACACTGCCAATCCTTTGACATACAATTATGGACAAGGCATCAGTCATTTTGAAGCCCCCCAACGTGAAGATTATACTTTCATAGGATGGACAGATAAAGACGGAAACAGTATTACTCACATACCAGCAGATGCGCAAGGAGAAAAAACACTTCATGCAAATTGGGTGGAAGATAAGCACCCGATTAGTTACTTTTTAAATGGTGGAGAGAATCATGAAAAAAATCCAACATTTTATGTCTATGGAAGGGGCATAGACTCCTTTGAAAAAGCAACACGTGTAGGCTATTCTTTTGTAGAATGGATCGATGAAGCTGGAAATCCAGTGACAAACATAGCTTCAGATACACAGGGAGAGAAAAAATTATACGCAAAATGGCAAGCAAATACTTATAAAATCAATTACGTACTCAAAGGTGGAGAAAATTCTGAAAAAAATCCAGACTCTTACATATATGGCCAAGGTATAAGCCGCTTTGAAAAGGCGACGCGCCAAGGTTACACTTTCATGGGATGGACAAATCAAGAAGGAAAAAATATCGAAAACATATCACCTGAAGATCAAGGAGATAAGACACTCTATGCCAGTTGGGAAAAAATAGCAGTTGCCTCTACTGAAAATAAAGTTTCTAACAGTAGTGACAACAGTGGTGACAATGGTAGTGAGAATAGTCAAGGCAATAGTAGTGATAGCATTCAGTATTCTTCTAAGTCTAAATCTTTACGTGCTGCTCAAGAAAAAAGTAAGCTACCACAAACGGGTGAAGCAGAAAAAACGAATTTTTATTTACTAAGTAGTATTGCCTTTATCGCAAGTTTCTTACTTATAGCGAGAAAAAAGTTATTTAGAAAGTAGACTTTATCTAAAATTTAGGATAGAGACCATAGTCATATACAAGTTGATAAAAGAGACATTTATTGAAGGAGGATAACGTCTCTTTTTATTGGGGATATGCTAAAAATAGCGCACCCCTACTGTTGAGTGAGGTAAAATTTCAGTATTGCCAAAATTTTTCAGACAGAGAGAATCTAATACCTTTTAATAAAGCAATAACACAGTCTCTATTGTAATATTAGAAAAAGTATATAAAAGTAGTTACAGTTCAGCTTTTATGATACAATTAAGCTTAAATTAGTCTTAAAAATTTTAAAAAATAGTTAATATGGAATGGGAAAGGGAAGCAGATATGCGCAGGAGAAAAAAAATAGTTTTTTATAAAAAAGTAAAAGTTGTGGGGGTAGGGTTAATATTGCTGACAACTGTTGATTTATCACCTGTGCTTGCAGTGACCAATCCTAATGTAGATAATGCACAATCTATTAGTAATGGAGTTGCCACCAGAACGGAAAATTATACCTATGATGTATCAGTAGACTATAATCCAATGAATTTTCAACAACTAAAGGTTACCCTTCCAATACCTGAGCAATACGTTACAAAAGAATTAGGTTTTAGAATTGAGCCTAATACAAATTTTTATAACTATAAAACAGATACAATCAACTCTAAAATTACTAGTGTGAGTTATGACAACCCAATAACTTCTACTAATACTTTAAGAATGTCTTCGTCGAATTTCATCGTATCTAGTAAGAATGTCAATTATTTGGGATTTACTTTTAAAGTTAAGTATACAGATATACAAACGAATGAGTTAATTGATGTTACATATAATGTGAAATTTATAAATGCTGCTTTAAATATAAATTACGTGGATGAAAACAACACGATCATAAGTGAGCCTCAGAGGGTAACGGGTAGTGTAGGCGACTTATATGATGCTAGTGCGGAGGAATATAAGAAGATAATCCCGGGTTATACAATAAATGAAGCCAAATTACCAACTCATACACAGGGAGTTTTTTCAACTTCTGAACAAGATATAACTTATTTTTATACAAAAAATAAGGCAGGAGCTGGCAATGTAACTGCTAAGTATGTAGATACGGATGGTACACCAATTTCAGGAGATGTGGTAAAAGCAGGAGTTATTGGTGAGGATTATACGACAGAGCAAAAAGATATACTGGGTTATACTTTTAAAGAAGTTCAAGGCTATGTAACAGGTAAATTTACCGATCAACCTCAAACAGTAACATATGTTTATGAACAATATAAAGATAAATCAACAGTACTTGTGCATGATTCAGAGCTAACGGTTGGAGATACATGGAAACCAGAAGACAACTTTGATAGTTCCACTGATTATTATGGTAATACAGTACCTTTTTCAAACATAAATGTTGCAGGTCAGGTAGATACTACAAAATCAGGCACTTATAAAGTTACTTATAGAAGATTCGTACCCAACTTCTTTTCAGCTTCTGAAAACCAAGGAACATATTCTGCTATAGCAACAATTACTGTAAAAGATGCCCAGCCTCTAAAAGGTGGGGACATTACTACAAAATATGTGGATACAGACGGAAATGCACTTTTAGAGGATGTCGTGCAGACTGGTAATATTGGTGAAAATTACACAACTGAACGTAAAGAATTGGATGGTTATACTTTCAAAGAAGTGCAAGGTAATGCTACAGGCCAGTTCACAAATCAAGCTCAAACTGTCACTTATGTCTATACTAAAAATGAGATTCCTAATCTAATAGGTACAGTCATTGTTAGATATGTGGATACGGATGATAATTCCATTTCAGAAGATGTTGTAAAATCAGGTACTGTGGGAGAAAGCTATATAACGGATAAGAAAGTTATTGAGGGCTACTCTTTTAAAGAAGTTCGGGGGAACATTTCAGGACAATACAACGAGCAACCTCAGACTGTGTCTTATGTGTATGTGAAAGATGAAGTTGGTTCTGAAACAGGAACTAATAATAATGCCAAAGATGAAGTTGGTTCTGAATCAAAAACTCATAGTAAAACGAGCAACAAACGTACAGCTTTATTATCAAAACAAGCTTTACCTAAAACAGGGGAAAATGAAAGAATGGCTTTAGTCAATTCAACTATAGGCGCTGTTCTATTAGCAACAGGATTACTTGTTTACGTTTTTCGCTTTAAGAGAGTAAACAAGTAAGAGCATAAAAAGTAAAAGAGCTTAGGCCTTAAGGATTTGAGTTGTTTTGTATGAATGCTCAAAAGGGTATACTCAGTTTTCCTTTATATAGAAAATAAAAAAATCATTAGGCTAAAACCTGATGATTTTTTTTATATTAACATAGATATCTTTTATTTAGAAATCAAGTTTATTAGTTTACTCGACTATTTTCTGAAGTCCCCTCATCCACTTTATCTTTTACTTTATCCACTTGTTTTGAAGTGAATTTACCTGTACTTTGAGCCGCATCCACAACGCGATCTTGAACGGTTACTTCGTCTTCTCTTTGTTGCTCTTTGGTCTTGATATCTGTAACTGTAACGTTCACTTCAACAACATCTAAGTCGGTCATATTTGCGACTTCTTTACGGATAACATCTTTGATTTGATCATAAATCTCAGGGACATTTTTACGGTATTCTGTAATGACTTTCAAATCTACAGCCACTTGAGTTTTTCCAACTTCTACATCCACTCCTGAAGTCACATTATCAGTGTTCACAAGTTTGCCTGTTAAGTTAGAGAAGAAGCCACCTTCGATAGAGAGAAGACCATCCACGGTTTCTAGGGCCAAGCCTACAATTTTTTGAACGACTTTATCTTCATAAGTCAACTCACCTTTGATGTCATGCTCATGGGTTTGAGTATCCACTTTATCATTTTCAGCCATTGTTCCAAACGATTTCATGTTTTCTTGTACCATTAAATTCTCCTTTTATTTATAAATTATTTACGATTTTTAAGTTGTTCAATGATGCCTGTCTTTTGTAAAAATAAACCCGCCATTATGCCTAAGCTTATTAAAATCAAGAGAAGAATCATTTTCCAGAATCCAATTGTGAAGATGGCAATGGCTGCTATACCACCGATAATGCCTCCAATAATTGGATATCGATATCTTTCTAGATAATCCATTGACACCTCCTATATTACACGAGAGCGGTTTGAACTCGCTTCTTTATTTATAGCATTCACTTCAACTTTTATTTTTACGGGTTGATCTACCCCAAAGAAAAGTTTTAAGCTATCAACTATTTCCTGTTCCAATAATTGAGCCTTCTCTGCGATATCTACCCGAGGGATGATCTCCCCTTTCACATCAATGTCTATTTTATTTCGATGTAAAATAACATCAATGTTTGGCGATTTGAGGTAGTCGTTCTCAATAACTTTTTCACGAACAAGTCCCTCAATAGCAGAACGTTTTAAAGTAAGCTTTCCTCCCTGGTTGGAGAGTGTAATGTCTATATAGGTGCGAGGGTAGAATGCAATGATGATCAAAGCTAAAATTAAGATACCCGCTAAGATAGCATTTCCCCAGAATAAGTACATAGGCATGTATTCCCCAACATAGAGAAGTTGGCTTGAAGTGCTCATCATGTCATTATACTCCACGACATTGTAGTAATCCCAAGCAACAGGCACCACAATGGAAAGTAAAAGGATGTCAAACACTATAAGTATAAATTTCTTTCCAGATGACACAGGGCCTCCTTTCTAGATTCTTTAACTCAATGATTCATTTTTGCGAGCACGAAGGAAACTACAGCAACGACAATTACTGCCCCAATGATTGAGGGGATAAGTGCCATTCCGGCTAAAGAAGGGCCCCAGCTTCCTAAGAGTGCTTGACCAACCGCAGAACCAACAAGCCCTGCCAAGATGTTCGCGATCCAACCCATGGATCCCCCTTTAGTAATAACTCCTGCGATTAAACCAATAATGGCTCCAACAATTAACGACCAAATCATAAAATTCTCCTTTTCCAATTTTTGTAGTTTTTAGTTACATATGCGACTAATATAAAACTAACACAGATCTATACCAATTTCCAATAATTTGCTTATATTTTATAATGTTCTAAATATTATCTTGTTTATTTTATTTTGCAAGCTTTGTGGAGAAGGTAATTAGGTACTCTATTTATGGTTGCTCAACCTTAGAGTTATTCTAATATTTCATATAGATTTAAGAAGTAAAGAAGCTCATAACTTAACATTTATGAAAAACAATAATAGTGATAGTGGTAATACAAAATACCGAGGAGACAGAAAATTTCCTCAGTGTTTTATTATTAAATACATTTATCAATAAAAGTAGGATTTTTCGAAAAGTTAACATAAGTTATATTGATAACCTAATACTGTTATATGTATGTGTATATATGTGTGTATTAGTGGTTAATGTTCTTCTCAAACATGTATTATAATTTAAAACTACATATAAATGAACACAGATTAAATTACAAGTTAATGAACATAAAATATAAAAGATATTGATGAAAATTTGTAGAAAATAAAAAGCGTCCAGAAAATGGTGGTTTTCTGGACATAACAATTGTAAAAATGATATTAAGCAAAAATAAGATATATCTGATCAATTAGGGTGAGTGTATCTTCATTATAGTGGTCATTCTACTGAATAAATTATTGCTATAAAAAATCTAGGACAATATTCTAGATTTTTTTATTTTTAACCTACTTAAAGTATACTAGCTTTTCGTAATGCAGTTTTTATTTCGCTAAGTGTAGTATGACAAGGAGTGTTTTTTGGATTTACAAATGTATTATTACTATATTCTTTTTCTACTTCATCTGTATTATTTTGATCAAAAGTCTCATCTGTATAAGTTAATCCAGAACCTGGTGTATGAACAGCATAACCTTTGTCGTACCAATCCTTGGACATTTTATTAACTTGTTCTTATGTATAACCCATATAAAAATCTAGACAATATTTTATTGTTGGATTAACCTGTATAGATTTAATTAGATTTTTTGACTGGTTTTCCGTTAATATGGTAGAGCAAGTTTTATTTGGCAGTAAAACAACCGCTACATACTATAGACAGAAAGGCAGCGCCTAATAATATTTTTTTCATACTCCCCCTTGTTTATCCAATTCTAGTTCCTCTAACCTTATAAGTAGTACCGCTTTTGCATTATATGTAGCATATGCAAACCACTGTCCAGTTGTTGGATAAAGACGTTTATGGTCATCTCCTGGATAGATAATTATACTAGAAGTCGCCCATCCTAATTTGTATAAATTATACATGTCTTGCACATCACCCACTGTTCCTAAATCGACATTGATTTTCCAATCAAGCCATCCATTAACTTCATGTGAGGAGCCTCTATTTAAGAAAACCATACCTGAAAATTGACCTCAATTACTACTGAATTTTTGAGAATTATAAACTTCTCCGGCAACAAGTACGCGATAACTAGTAACGGGGTCTGGAGGAGTGCTCCCCTAATGTAGAATCTAATTTAGATTTTTTTCAAGAGCAATATCATTCTTTACGTTCCTAACCATAGTTTTTTTAGCTTGTGCTACGGTGATTGCATTACTACTGTTACTGTCATAAGTTTTAGCTATTTTAGTAAGTTCGCTTACCTTTGTCAGTATCTTTTAAATTACTAAAAAGCTCATTAACACTCTGTTTAGGTGTGTTACTAGTTTCTGTAGTTTCAGAACAACGAGCAAGAGAATGTTGCTCTGAATTTGTATACTCTTTTACATCTGCTTTAATTGAGTGTGAAACAACTCCTATAGTTCCAAGAGATAAAATTAATAGTACAATTTTTTCATGTGTTCTCCTACTTCTAAGTATATTACTTAAAACGAATACGTTGAGAGTTATATAACGATAATTTTTAACCCATTAAAAAAAAGTAAATAAATATTAGGCAAAACATATAAAGTAAAATTGGCAAAAGAAATAAGCAAGAGTAAAGAATATAAGGAAAGTATTTGACCGTATTTTGTTTAAATGAGTTATAAAAAAGGTAAAAAAGATAGAGAATAATTAAAGAGTAAAGAAAAAGCCAAAAATTCAAAGAGGAAGAAAGAAGTCTGAACACAATAAAAAACAATTCAATTAAGGAAAGAAGCCAAAGAAAATAGGCATTATCTCCTTTTTTTTGAGCAAAATACTGAGCAACTAAACACAGAGTACTTGCAATAAATAAATACGAAAGCACAATTGTTAAAGAGTTGATATTAGAAAAAAAACTAAATGAAGAGGGGAGCAGTATTATAAGTAAGGTTATTACTGTGTTAACTGTTAAAACAATCGCAGCGACAATTTTTGGATTAAATTTAATTGACATAAGGTATGTTTCCAGTTCTTTTTTATTTATATAAGTTATTTTAACATTTATTCTTACTATTTTGTGTTACTCCCGAAAGGTCAGGTAACCTAAACTAATTGGGTAGGGGGTGTTACAATTTTGTTGAATAAGAAAGGAGGTGTATATAGAAGTATATTCGGCATAAATGATAAGACATTTTAAGTAAGTAAATCTGAAAAGGAGAAGCAATGAGTTTAACACTAAAAGATGATATGGTATTAGCTGCACAAAAATGGGTAAATGCAACCTATGGTAGTAATGAGGGTTTTGAAAAAGTAAAAGAAGATGGTAAAACGGGTTGGCCTACAATGTTTGCCCTCACTATGGGGCTACAAGTCGAGCTTGGGATTACGGCTTTATCAGAAGCCTTTGGTCCGACGACATTTAGTTTACTTTCTCAAAAATATCCCAAGATAGGAATTTCAACAAATACTCCTAAAAACGTAGTTAAACTAATTCAGGCAGGCCTCTATTGTAAAGGTTATTCAGGTTCTGATATTGGGGGACTTTTGATTCAACAACACAAAATAGTATTCAAAATATTTTAAAAGATATGACAGGACAAGCTGGGGATATCGTTACACCTAAGGTATTTAAAGCAATTTTAAATATGGATGCATATGTTGTAATTGGAAATGGAAGCGAGCAAATTAGAAGCGTACAACAATGGCTTAATAATAAGTACATTAACAGAAGAGAATTTTATTATATGCCGTGTGATGGTAACTTTTCAAGGAGTGTACAAGTATATTTGACATATGCTATTCAATATGAAATTGGTATGGATGATGATACAGCAAACGGGAATTTTGGACCAGGTACTCAAGCAGGGCTTAAAGAGCATCCATTGAATGTTGGAGACAGTGATTCTGGTAATTTCTTTGTACATCTTTTTCAAGCTGCAATGATTTTTAATGGATATAATGTTCCATTTGATGGTACTTTTACAAGTTCGACATCAAGTCAGGTTATGGTTTTTCAAGCTTTTGCCTTATTACCTCAAAATGGAATAGGAGATTTTCAAACATGGGCCTCCCTTCTTGTAAGTACAGGAGATCCAGACAGAGTTGGTAAAGCTTGTGATTGTGTTACAGAAATTACTGATGCTCGAGCAAAAGAATTAATTAAACGAGGGGTTGAAACTGTAGGTCGATATTTAACAAATGTGGAAGGTACTGACTTAAATAAAAAAATACAACCTGGCGAATTAGAAACAATTTTTAGAAATAAGCTAACAATATTTCCAATTTATCAAACTTATGGAGGGGAAGCAGCATACTTTAATTATGAACAAGGCTCCCAAGATGCTGAAGCCGCAATTCTAGCCGCAAAAGGATATGGCTTCAATCCAGGGACTACAATATATTTTGCGATTGACTACGATGCTACAGGAGATGACATACAGAGTAATATAATTCCTCATTTTGAAGGCATTAAAGATAGTTTTATTAAAAATATGTCAGGTTATAAAATTGGGGTTTATGGTTCTCGGAATGTTTGTATTCAAGTTTCAGATAAAGGCTTTGTAAGTACAAGCTTTGTAAGTGGAATGTCAACGGGCTTTAGTGGAAACTTAGGATTTCCATTGCCAAAAAATTGGGCTTTTGACCAAATATCAACGATAGCAACTGGTAGTGGAGACAGCTATATTGAAATAGATAATGATATTAAATCAAACAGATATAATGGAGAAAGTTCAGTAGATAGTCATGGAGTAAATGATGATTTTATTGAACAATTCCTAAATATAGAAACTGCAGTAAGAGAATATCTTACACTAAATAATATCGCTTTAAATACATCTAGTATTAATAGTAGAATTTGCGGCTTATATCGTTATTTTAATGCTCCAAGCTATGTAGGTTGGCAATGGGATATACTTGCTGGACCAATTGATCAAAAATGGATTGATTACTCAAAAGAAAAATTAGGGATGTCAATTGAAAATAAGATTAAACCTGTTGATCCTGCGACAGGACTAAATATAGATATATCACATTTTATGGCAGCATTAAATGCATATATTTATGATTCAGTTTGGCCTATTGAAAATAGATTAAGTAATTTTTGTGGGTGGATTGGGGATCTTCTTACATTTATTAGAACTGTTCAGGATAATGAGAAGAACTATGACTCTTTCTTGCAGTGTGCGGAGGCATTAATTGCTCAATTAGAACCTATTCCAGGTAATGCATTTTCAATGGAAGATATGATTGTTGATGTTGATGCGATGAATATGGCTAAGAAGGTAAATGACAATCTGGATACAACACTTACTTCTTTATACCTTGACTACTTACAGTCTGATGCAATGGATCGCTTTAAATTAGTGTATGAAAACAGATTTAATAGTGACTATAATAAGATGTTAAATGAAGCAGAAGGGTTCGTATATAGTAGTATTGATCCAGAAGTTGTCGCAACTCGACTACTCTTTTTAAAGCACTTTGCTGTTCCTGATCATACTGTTGCGGAAGGAAAAGATGTTTGTCTAGC
Organism: Lactococcus garvieae; assembly: GCF_016027715.1. NCBI lineage: Bacteria > Bacillati > Bacillota > Bacilli > Lactobacillales > Streptococcaceae > Lactococcus > Lactococcus garvieae. Next base: position 1,243,014 of record NZ_CP065691.1, on the reverse strand, counting down.
CTTTGCGAATTATATACAGAAAAAAAGTTAAATAATATTATAATAAAAAATACTCAGAAATTAAGCTTTTCTGAGTATTTTTCTGATACTTCCTCTAATCATTTCGAACTTATGTTAGCTAATTAGCAATGATAACACTTGAATATTTTATTGTTAGAAATTACTGAGTTTTGACTATCTATAATTTCATCTTTAGCAGTCTATAGTCAAAACTATGTAAGAAAATCAGATACTTTTTAGAATATTGAGGATACTATCCGAAGGAGGGGAGAGTAGTTGTAATTAATGTACAAAAACAAAAATAAGTATTGTCCATAAAATGGTGGTTTTCTGAACACGGTTTATATTATATTTTTATTTCGCCACATATAAAAAGATGCTTATAATTCATCCTTTTATAACATTATTACCCACCAGCATCTCAAAAGTTAATAATACCAAATGTAGAATTAAATGCAAAGCTATCAATATAGTTTATTATCGTTTGAGATACGCTAGTTTCTAATCTCCCTCACAATTCAAAGTATTATTAATTTCACTAGTCAGGATGCTTATGGGTTTACAGCATACTGTAAACCAGTGAAGAGAAGGAAGATAGATAAAATAAGTGGATAAGTAGCAAAAAAGTGATCGGTGAATATTAAGGTTAAGAGCAATTTTTTAGAATGTGGAGAGGTGTGCTTTCCTGAATTTGATGAATTTTTGAAAATAAAAGACAGAGAAAAATATAGATAAAAATGATATAATAAAAATGATTTTTATTCTGTCCTTTCCTGAAAGAAAAGGAAGAAAAATATGAAAGCTGTAGATGGAAAGCAGGAAGTTAGAAAACTACAGCTGGAGATAAAAAGTAATGACAGTAAATAACAGACGAAACAAATAAAGCGTTTTGTTGCTGAATTTGAAAATCATGAAATATCAGTATTTACAAACTTTAAAATTCAAGTGTTTTTTCATATAAGTATATTTTTTATTTTAGCCACGATAATGGAGATTGTTACTATAGATCCTCCTTTATATCTCTAGCTATTGAATTTGTAAAGGTTATGAAAATCATAGATATATATATTATATACTCAATCTAGCCAACCACATACTTTTTAATAGTTGAATCATTCTTTTAAAGCTATGGAAAAAAGACGAGGGTAGACTGGCGATTTTCTAGTCAGGAATTACTAATAATAGATACGCATGTCACACCACATATCTAAAGAATTAAACCAAAAAATTGAACACGATTAGTAAAACTTCTTCAGCCATTTGGTGGGAAAAGTGGGCAGAATTGAATGAAAAAGGGCTTTTAAGCCATTTTTATAAAGGGGAGAGAAAATTGGCACAATTGTACTTCAAATATGGCAGTATGAATTCAGGCAAAAGTATTGAAATTTTGAAAGTTGCCCATAATTATGAAGAACAGGGAAAACCTGTTTTGATTATGACTTCAAGTTTGGATACGCGCGCTGGAGTTGGTGTAGTAGCTAGCCGAATAGGTATGAGCAGTGCAGCTGTAGCTATTGACGAAACGATGAATGTCTATGATTATGTAGAAAGTCTTCCTGTAAGGCCTTTCTGCGTGTTGATTGATGAAGCACAGTTTCTCAGTAAGCAAAATATTTATGACTTGGCACGCGTTGTTGATGATTTAGATGTGCCAGTCATGGCCTTCGGTTTAAAAAATGATTTTCGAAATGAACTTTTTGAAGGCTCTAAGTATTTGCTCCTCTTAGCAGATAAAATAGAAGAGATTAAGACAATTTGCTGGTATTGCAGTAAAAAAGCAATCATGGTTTTACGCATGGTTGAAGGAGAACCTGTTTATGAAGGAGAACAACTCCAGATAGGGGGAAATGAAAGTTATATTCCAGTTTGCCGTAAGCATTACTTTCATCCCTTGAAAAACAAGTAATTCCATCATCTAAAATAATGAAATAAGTAAGGAAAAGATAAAAAATGTTTGATCAACTTGAAACAATGGTAGGACGATATGAGGAACTGGGAGAGCTACTCAGTGACCCTCAGGTTGTTAATGATACAAAGCGTTTTATGGAGCTGTCGCGTGAGGAAGCAAACTTACGGGATACTGTAGCAACCTACAACGAATATAAAAAAGTACTTGAAACCATCTCCGACAGTGAAGAAATGCTTGGGGAAAGTGGACTTGATGACGACATGAAAGAGATGCTCAAAGAGGAACTTTCCGAAGCCAAGTCAGAAAAAGAAGTCCTTGAAGAAAAAATAAAAATCCTTTTGCTTCCAAAAGATCCTAATGATGATAAAAATATTATCTTAGAAATTCGCGGAGCTGCAGGAGGAGATGAAGCAGCACTTTTTGCTGGTGATTTGCTTAATATGTACCAACACTATGCTGAATCACAAGGTTGGAAGTTTGAAATCATGGAAGCAAGTATGACCAGTATTGGGGGTTATAAAGAAGTGTCAGCGCTTGTTTCAGGAACTTCTGTTTATAGCAAACTCAAATATGAATCTGGAGCCCATCGTGTACAGCGTGTTCCATCTACGGAAACACAAGGGCGTGTGCATACCTCGACTGCGACAGTACTTGTAATGCCCGAAGTTGAAGAATTTGAAATGAAAATAGAACAAAAAGATCTTCGGGTAGACATTTACCACGCTTCAGGTGCTGGTGGACAAAATGTCAATAAGGTTGCAACAGCTGTACGTATGGTTCACTTGCCAACAGGTATCAAAGTTGAAATGCAAGAAGAACGTACACAGCAGAAGAACAGAGACAAAGCGATTAAATTGCTGAATACAAAAGTGTTTGACTATTATCAACAAATTGAATTAGACAAGCAAAACGCTGAACGTAAGTCGACTGTAGGGACTGGGGACCGCTCAGAACGTATCCGTACATACAACTTCCCACAAAACCGAGTAACAGACCACCGCATTGGATTGACTTTGCAAAAATTAGATACCATCCTTTCAGGAAAAATGGATGAAGTCATCGATGCCCTCGTGGTTTATGATCAAACAGAAAAATTGGCAGAGTTAAATAAATAATGGATAATTTTCAGTTTGACGGGTTTAATATCCAGCTTAAAGCTGAGGAGCAAAGACGGATGGAAACTGCAAAAAGAGTGAAAGACGTCGATACCAGAGTGCTGGTTTTTGAGGTGAGTCGAGAAGATACCCGCTTTGACTTACTTTATTGTCAGGCGGTAAATAAGGACTACTGGATAAGTATTGAAAATGTGGAAAGTCCTTCAAAGCATCTCCAAAGACTAGACAGACGTGTACGAATGAGCATTGATTTTTATAAGAATAATGCTTACTGTCGTCTCTGGCAAGAGCTCAAATCGGGAGATAACTGGAGTAAGCGCAAAAAAGTACTTTCGCTTGCTGATTATGGAAAATTTAGCAGACAGCCTTTGGATATCACCATGAAAAAATTCAACGCAATCGCTCTTGGAAAGTTGGAAAATATTGTCAACGAGAAGAACAGGACACGCAATGAGAATGCTGTCCTTTTTGCACAAGATAATATTAAAGTTCCGATAGTGACTTATCTATTGGGCCGAGTTTTTCCTCTACTTTAAAATGAAGGAGGAGAAAGGAAAGAAAAAATGTTATGGATTGAGGCCGTGCGCCAATTCTCCAGCAATTTAGAAGAGCCGTATGCTCTAGAGTTTGTCTGGCGAGATTTACACGAATTAACAAAATTACAATGGTTGAATTTGCAAAGAGAAGACATCTCTGAAACAGATTTGGCAAAATTAAAGTCTATTGCTCAACGCCTAAAAAATAATGAACCACCACAATACATTGTCGGTTGGGCGGAATTCTGTGACATGAAACTTGCAGTAGATGAACGTGTCTTGATTCCACGTCCAGAAACTGAAGAACTTGTACAGATGATTCTATTGGATAATGATGATTATCCAATGTCTGTTTTAGATATTGGAACAGGTTCGGGAGCTATCGCTTTGTCTTTAGCTAAAGCGAGAAAGCACTGGGAAATCACAGCATCTGATATTTCGGAGGAGGCGCTTGAAATAGCGCGTCAAAATGCCTCAACTCATCGACTTAAAGTGAATTTTTTGAAATCTGATGTATTTGAAAATCTGCAAGAACGCTATGATATTATCGTTTCTAATCCACCTTATATAGCTTATGATGAAACCTACGAGATGGATCAGTCTGTAATCCGTTTTGAACCAGATCATGCGCTGTTTGCACAACATCAAGGCTTAGCAATTTATGAGAAGATTGCCGAAAATGCGCAAGTCTACTTGCAGCCCAAAGGTAAAATCTACTTGGAGATAGGATATAAGCAGGGTGCAGTTCTAAGAGCACTTTTCCAAAAACATTTTCCGGAGAAAACAGTCAGCCTTCACCAAGATATCTTCGGAAAAGACCGGATGATAAGTGTGAAATAAATGGAATTTAAACGTATAAAAGCTCATAAAGAAACTTTTATTCCTTTGCTTCTTTTAGCGGATGACCTAGTGCATATTAGGTCTTACCTAGAAGAGGGTACATTATTTGTTCTGAGTGAGGATTCGGAAGTCAAGGCAGTGTGTATCGTGAACTCAAATCTTGAAATTGAGAATTTAGCGGTGGCAGAGCAGGCTCAAGGTCAAGGCTACGGCAAGCAACTTCTGACGTATCTTTTCGATTACTATAGAGGGCAAGGGATAATGACAGTTGGAACAGATGAAGTTTCAGGAAATATTCAATTTTATCAAAGCTGTGGTTTTGAATTTTCACATAAAATCAAAGATTATTTCATTGAGCACTATGAGTCACCTCTTTATGAGAAAGGTAAATTACTTAAAGATAAAAGCTACCTAAGAAAGGAGTTATAAAATGTCAGTAGAAAAAGCAATAGAAGCATTAAAATCAGGGGAGTTGGTGGTTTTACCCACCGAAACAGTTTATGGAATTTTTGCGGATGCAAACAATGAATCAGCAGTTAAAAAACTTTATGCTGTAAAAGGTCGGCCAGTCGAAAAAGCACTTAACATGAACGTGGCTAACTACGAAACAATCCTAAAATACTCACTCCACCAGCCTCCTTACCTTGAAAAGTTAGTAAAGGCATTTCTTCCTGGTCCGTTAACTATTATCTTGGAAGCAAGCCCCGAAGTACCTGAATGGATTCATGTGGGAAAGACAACAGTCGGTTTCCGTATGCCTTCTATCCCGGCTACACAAGAAGTCATAAAAGCCTTAGGAGTTTTGGTGGGGCCTTCTGCAAATTTGACAGGCTCTCCTAGCCCAAGATTTTACAGTGATTTGACATCAGACATTTTAGACAAAGCAGCTCTATCTATTCAAGACGATAGTGTCTATGGTTTGGATACAACGATTTTAGATCTCTCGGCAAATCAACCAAAAATCCTCAGACAAGGTGCCATTACTGCAGACGAGATCCTTAAAGAAGTCCCAGAATTGTCTGAAATTGTCTAAACAGATAATTTGGTTCGGAACTTTGCTTTAGATATAATGGAAGATGTACAAAAGCTTCCCACGCACTTGGAAAAGGCTTGAGGTAAGCACCGTATAAGGCAAAGGAGACTACACATGGAAATATATAATTTTGAAGCGTTTGATCCAGAACTTTGGGCTGCTATACATGCAGAAGAAGTTCGTCAGCAAGAAACTATTGAGTTAATTGCCTCTGAAAATATCGTATCCCCCGCGGTACGTGCAGCACAGGGCTCTGTCTTGACCAACAAATATGCGGAAGGTTATCCGGATAAACGTTACTATGGCGGGACAGAAGCTGTAGATGTGGTCGAAAACTTGGCAATCGAACGTGTCAAAGAATTATTCCATGCTGACTTTGCAAATGTCCAACCGCACTCCGGGTCGCAAGCTAATGCAGCGGCATATATGGCCCTTATCGAGCCAGGTGATACTGTCTTAGGGATGGATTTGAATTCTGGTGGTCACTTGACTCATGGATCACAAGTTAACTTTTCTGGAAAGACTTATAATTTTGTTTCATATGGCTTAAACCCAGAAACTGAATTACTAGACTTTGAAGAAATTGCAGCTCAGGCCGAAAAACACCGTCCAGCATTAATCGTGGCTGGTGCATCCGCTTATTCACGCATTATCGATTTCTCAAAATTCCGTGAAATTGCCGACGCCGTGGGAGCTAAACTCATGGTTGACATGGCACATATTGCAGGTCTTGTGGCTACAGGACACCATCCAAGTCCTTTCCCCTATGCAGATGTAGTGACTTCGACAACACATAAAACATTACGCGGCCCACGTGGCGGTATTATTTTAACCAATAATGCGGATTTAGCGAAAAAGATTGACAGTGCAATTTTCCCAGGTTTACAAGGCGGCCCATTGGAACATGTAATTGCTGCTAAAGCGGTTGCTTTTAAAGAAGCGCTGGCGCCTGAGTTTACAACATATATTGAACAAGTCGTGAAAAATACAGCAGCTATGGCTGATGAATTCAGCAGAGCTGGTTTACACGTTATTTCAGATGGAACAGATAATCATCTTTTCTTAGTCAAAGTAACAGAGTTAGGTATCAATGGTAAAGAAGCACAAAATCTTCTAGACACTGTCAATATTACTCTTAATAAAAACTCTGTACCAGGTGAGGAACTGAGTCCCTTTAAGACAAGTGGTGTCCGTATCGGTGCAGCAGCGATTACAAGTCGTGGCATGAAAGAAGAGGAAAGTCGTAAAATTGCTCAAGCAATCATCAAGGCTTTGTCTAATAAAGATAATGAAGTAGCACTACAAGAAGTTCGACAATTTGCATTAGATTTGACAAAAGGCTTTCCTTTAGTCTAGAATGTAAGTATGACTTTTTTAACAAAAATTTCCACCAACCTAAATAATAATATGAACAGTGATAAGTAAAAAAAGGTGGAAATGCTAGAGAAGTTTTTAACATAAGATGGTATAAAATGATAAGTAAATTGATACACGAACCATCGGAAAAAATGATTAGGATATAGACAGATGTTGAAAATTTTGAAGCTACTTACTAAACTTGCACTACTGGCAGCAGTGGTTGGAGTAGTTTTTTATGTGCATAGAACTTATACAAATGTAAAAAATGTGATGAAGTATGAACAATCAGTTGATGCAACTCTTAAAGCTCAAGGGCTAGAAGGAGATACAAAGCTAGCATTAGCAATTATTTATACAGAGACAAAAGGAAATGCTACAGATGTTATGCAGTCGAGCGAGAGCTTAAATGGCAATCAAAACAGTATATCAGATGAAGATAAAAGTATCGCACAAGGTGTGGCAAACCTGTGTAAAGTTTTGGAATACGCTGAAGATAAAAATGTAGATATTTGGACAGGTGTCCAAGCCTATAATTTTGGACAATCTTACGTTGATTATGTAGCCAAAAATGGCAGAAAAAATAATCTCGAACTTGCAGAAAAATATTCACGAACCGTAGTTGCTCCCAGTTTAGGAAACACGTCAAATGCGACCTATTACCATGTGACAGTTGATTCATTAATGAACAGTAAAGGAAAACTTTACGTCAATGGCGGAAATATGTACTATGCAAATGAGGTTAAATGGCATCTCTTGTTGCTTAACCTCTTTAACTGGTAAAACAAAAGGACTTCTCTCGGAGACAGTCCTTTTTGCCTTTTGAGTAGGCGTGATTAATATTTGATATCAAAATTTTTGAAGTCTGAAAAGTCTGTGGTGCTGATATCTAACTTTGAAACTGAGGCAAAGGGCGTTGGCCCTTGACGCAACTTCATTTCAAAACTTTTTAAAGCTGCCTGACTATCTGATTGAGCCAGAAGACCGACCGTACCATCTGCATTGTTCCAAACGCGACCTTTTATTCCCAGTTCTCTTGCAATAAGGACAGTGCTATAGCGAAAGCCAACGCCTTGTACCTGCCCATGAACAATCATTTTTACCTTATGCATCGTACCAACCTCCTTGTAGGAAAATAAAAATTCTTCAAGTAATCTATGATATAATTATATCAAATGGAAATTATTACAGCAAAAGACAATAAAAAAATTAAAGAAGCACGTAAGCTCCTGACTAAGAAAAAGTATCGTCAAAAATCTTATCTTATCGAAGGCTTTCATCTGCTTGAAGAAGCCATGAATTCTAAGGCTGAGATTTTACAAATATTTGTAGAAGAATATAAGTACGATAAAGTCGCAAACTGCGATAAAGTTGTGGTGGTAAGTGCGGAAGTACTGAAGAGCTTATCTGATACGGGAACCCCGCAAGGAGTAATAGCCGAAGTGGCACACAAATCCCAAGAGGTTCTGTTTAATCAAGGTAAATTTTTAGTCCTAGAAAATGTTCAAGATCCTGGGAATGTAGGTACTATGATACGCACAGCTGATGCGGCGGGGTATACAGCTGTACTTTGCTTAGGAGAAACAGCTGATGTTTATGCACCAAAGGTCATGCGAAGTATGCAAGGAAGTAATTTTCATATCCCCATCAAGCTTATCGATAGCCTAGAGATACTGAAAAATGCAGAAATTCCTCTGTATGTTACCACCCTATCTGAAAATTCAGTTAGCCACAAAGAGCTTGTGGCAGAGAGCAGTTTTGCCTTAATTATGGGGAACGAAGGATCTGGTGTAACCTCAGAAGCAGTAGCAGCTGCAGACAAATTGATTCATATTGAAATGCCGGGTCAGGCCGAATCGTTGAATGTTGCAGTTGCGGCAGGGATTCTTATGTTCAGTATATAAAAAAACTGCAATTGCAGTTTTTTTATTTTATTGAACTTTAGCTGCTAATGTTTCAGCAAAGGCTTCAAGATTAGTGATATCTTCATCTTCCGCATTTAAATCTACCTTGACTGATTCAGCTCCTTTTTCAGCTCCTGTGAGCCCAAACTGTTCTTCAAACATATCGACACAGATACAGAAGTCATCGTAGAAAGTATCTCCTGAACCACAAACACCAAAAGTTTTTCCAGCAAGATTAACATCTTTCAAATCTTCATAGAAATCGACGATTTCATCAGGTAATTCCCCATCACCGTAAGTATAAGTGGCAACGATACAAAGATCAGCCTCTTCAAACTCATCAGCATCAACGGATGTACATTCATCCAAATCTACATCCAGTCCCAAATCTTCTAATTTATCAGCGACGATCTCTGCGATCTCTTGTGTATTACCTGTCATACTTGCATAAACTACTTTTGCTAAAGCCATTTTTTGCTCCCTTATGAAATTTATATAACAAGATTATATCAAGAAATTCTATAAAAATCAGCTCTTGTACATTTTTACAGGTTTTCTATGCACTTTTATGACGAACTTCATGATAATGATTAAGTACAAAAAGGATGCTAAAGCATAAGGCAGAAAAGAAGAACAAGGTAAGCATAAAAGGCACAGACGAAAGGGTGCTTTGATTATTGGAGTATCCTAAAATATATTTCAGGAAATTCGCAAAGTGTATTTTTGCTGAGTCGCCTCCTAATTGGATAAGGGTAGCAATGATGATTGGTAGAGCCATAGCCAACAATAAGATAATTATTTTCTTGAGACCTGTAAACATATCATTGAAAGTACCTACGAGTAAACCAAAAGATGAGAAAAAGAAAATCACCATAAAAAGGAGGAGGATATTTAGGAGGGGATTATCATTATAATAAAAACCTTTAGATGTAATCATTGTCGATAAATCAAGACTAGAGAATGAGATCTTTGATAGGGAAAAGACTAATATTGAAGTAATAAACGAGGTTAAACTAATGGTAGACAAGTTTACTAAGAAAATATCAAGGCGACTTAGGCCATTTTGGATAAAGAACTTAAAGTCTGCACCTCCCCCAATAAATGAAATAATAATTGAAAAAAAGATTATGGGAAAGAGAACATCTGCTGATAAACCAGTTTCACTTCCGGAAAACCAAATTCCTATTATTGGAAAAGCAATGCCAAATAAAATCCACCAAACAAAGAAAATACCTAAGGAGATAACTTGTTTTAAAAGTTTATATTCAACTGCTGTTTTATACTTCATTTACTTTACCTTCTTTCTGCTTGTTACTTTTTTAAAATAATCTTGTAAGTTCATAGGAGTTACTTTAATATTTCCTAAATTTTTTCTTGTCAGATTTCCTTTGATATAAACAGTTGTTGCTCCACCAAGTAATTCTTTATCTAGTACTTGAACATTGTCAAGAAGTGCTTCGACTTCATCAGTGGAACCAGATAAAATATATGCTCCCTTCAGCATAACTTCGACATCTTCATCAGCGATCACTTTACCCTTATCTAAGATGATGACACGTTCAAGAAGGTTGGATATTTCTTCGATTAAATGAGTGGAAATCACAAATGTTCGGAGTCTATCTTGATACGTTTCCAGTAAAAAATTATAAAAGATTTCACGGTGATTTGCATCTAAACCTAAAACAGGCTCATCCAGAAAGATATAGTCACAGGGAACACATAAAGCAACAATTAATTTTGTAATACTTCGATAACCTGTAGATAATTTATTCAGGTACTTGCTAGAATCAAGTTCAAACTCTTCTAACATTTGATGGGCCAAATCCCAGTCAAAACTTCCATAAAATTTTTCTGTTAACTTAAATAAAGAATTTATCTTTATTTTAGAAGGATATAAGTCATCTTCGCTCATCAAATAAAGTTTGTTCAAATATTTTTCATTGTCAGATATTTTTTCACCTAAAAGCTCAATTTGGCCTGTAGTACTGAAAATTCGGTTATTTATTATATTCAATAAGGTACTTTTTCCAGCACCATTATTTCCTAACAAACCATATATTTTTTGAGGCTCTATATTAATAGAGATATTATCTAAAACATTTTTTTTGCCATAAATTTTACTGACTTCTTTTATTCTTAAGTTCATTTTGTATAACCTCTCTCTATTAAATTTATCAATTGTTCTTGAGAAATATCGAGCTTCTGGGCTTCTTCTAAAATATTCAATAGTTTATGATTAATAAATTCTGTTTTTCTTTTTTCTAGAAGAGCTTGTTGAGCTCCTGATTTCACAAACATTCCGAGTCCTCTTTTCTTTTCAATTAAGTTTTCCTCCACTAACTTATTCATTCCTTTTAAGATTGTTGCTGGATTTATTTTATACATTTTAGAAATTTCTGTAGTAGAAGGTATTTGTGTTTCTTCTTTGTAAGACCCATTGAAAATCCCTTCTGATATCTCCTCAGCTACTTGCTGATATAAGGGCGCTTCCCCTTCAAAATCAAATTTCATATCTCCTCCTTTCTGTTTGTTGGTTAATTACTTATGTAACTAAGTATATATCTTGTAATTTGAATTGTCAACCCTTAAAAAAACATCTTGTATTAAAAAATAACCGCTATCCCTTGCATATCGCAGATTCCCAGTACTTCCGTCTTAAAATAATTTATGATAGAATAGGAGTATCATTGCGATTAAAGAAATATTTAGAAGAAGGTATAATAATTGATTACATTAAAATCTCAACGTGAAATAGATCAGATGGATCGTGCTGGGTCCCTATTGGCAAGTATTCATATCGGTTTACGTGATTTGATCAAACCCGGAATTGATATGTGGGAAATTGAAGAATATGTCCGTAAAGTTTGCAAGGAAAACAATACTTTGCCCCTCCAAATCGGTGTAGACGGCTCGATTATGGATTATCCTTATGCTACTTGTTGTTCACTTAATGATGAAGTAGCCCATAGCTTTCCACGCCACATGAAATTAAAAGATGGAGACCTTATTAAAGTTGATATGGTTTTAGGTATGGTTGAAGATGGTTCAGTAGATGTAGCAAAACTGGATTTTGACAATGTACCTGAGATGAAAAAATATACGGAAGGCTTCAGTGGAGCTATTGCGGACAGTTGTTGGGCTTACGCTGTAGGAACTCCTTCAGAAGAAGTTAAAAATCTCATGGATGTGACACGCGAATGTCTTTACCTTGGGATTGAACAAGCTGTAGTAGGAAACCGTATCGGTGATATAGGTGCAGCCATCCAAGAATATGCAGAAAGTCGTGGTTACGGTGTAGTACGTGACCTTGTAGGACATGGCATGGGTCCAACTTTCCATGAAGACCCTTTGGTTCCTCACTATGGTAAAGCGGGACGTGGTTTACGTTTGCGTGAAGGTATGGTTTTGACTATTGAGCCAATGATTTCGACAGGTACTTGGGAAATCGATACAGATATGGAAACAGGCTGGATGCATAAAACTTTAGATGGCGGTTTGTCATGTCAGTATGAACATCAGTTTGTTATCACTAAAGATGGCCCTGTTATATTGACAAGTCAAGGAGAAGAAGGCACCTACTAAGATGTTAGAAGGTTGTGTGCATTAAAAAGAGAGGAGAAAATTAAGAATGAAAGCTCTTTTTAAACGAGTTTCAACTTGGCAACCTTTGAAAGACTTTATTAACTTTTACAAAAGTTCCGAATTGTCTTTATCGAGTATTGCCGTTGCTTATTATCTGCTTTTGTCTATTTTTCCTTTACTTTTGATTTTGGCAAACTTGCTTCCCTTTTTAAATCTTGATACGGATTTGATTTTGGACGTGCTTCAGGATCAGGTGCCGCCTCAGATTTATGAAATGAGTGTTGGTTTCATCCGAAATATATTAGAAAATCCTAGCACGGGTTTGTTATCAGTCTCAGTTTTAGCTGGTTTTTGGACGTTTTCCAGAGCCTTGGCTACCTTGCAAATGGCGATAAACAAAGCTTATGAAGTTTCGCAACATCGCGACTTCATTCTCAGTCGGATTATTGGATTGGTTGTCGGTTTAGGACTAATGATTTTGTTATCTTTAACTATTCTGATTTCAACATTTGGCCAGGTAACATTGACCTTTATTCACGATCATATCTTTGCATTTGATAATAGCCTGTATAGAACGCTGCAAACAGCTACCTTACCAGTAGTCATCATTGTTGTCTTTGTTTCTTTGGTTTTACTTTATTTTGTATTGCCAAATGTGAAAATACACAAACTGCGCTATATTATGCCAGGAACTATTTTTTCAACCTTAGTTTTTGTTGCTCTACCTAACTTTTTTGGTGTATACCTAGGACGTGCTCTTAGTCAGATGCGAGACTTCAAGTTGGTTGGATCCTTGCTTATCTTTGGTTTGATGATTTGGTTTATTTTTATTGCCAAAGTCTTAATTATAGGAGCAGTTTTAAACGCTACGTATCAGAAAAAATATTTTGGACAAATTGAAACGCGCCGGGGAGAAATCGTTGGCTTTATCAAGGATATTAGAAAATAAATAATAAAAACTCCGCTGTTTTGAACAGGGAGTTTTTATAGTTTCTTAAGCTTTTTTTCGGAAAACAATTAATTTTGAATAGAAGTAATTCAAAACAATATTGAGGACTTGAATGACGAGCGAGAGGGCCAGGACAACGACAGGCTTTTTCAAATGTAGTAAATCCATCAAAATCTCGGGATGGGTGTCAATAAACCACCATTTGAGTATGATAGCCAGTAACATGAAGAAGAGACGGCCAGCTGCAAAGTTGATGAAGTCACGGAAAAGATGAGTAGACTTGTGTTTGAAAACCCAAATTTTGTTAGTAAAAAAAGCAAAGATGATGCTGACAATTTGTCCAATTGCTTCTGAAATAGCGCCGGCATTGATTCCGGGATGATTAAGCAGATAAAAGCTCGACTGCATAAAGACATAATAAACAAGTGTAGTCAAGACACCAAAGACCAAATATACAAATGCTTCGGTCTTCGCAAAGTTTTTTATTTTTTCCATAGCACCTCATTTTACCAAATTTATAATTTTTTTGCTAGATAATCTAGTGATTGTCTTGACACTATTTACTTGAATATTTCTTAACTGAGGAGTGGCTGAAATTATGAATTAATTAATGATTTTTGATTTATTTTCTGACAGGCGCGATGCGATTTTTTCTTGTAAGCTATCAATATCAGCTTGAGGTCTTCGCTTCCAGTTATTTATTTCTGCAATAATTTTTAAAGGAGACGTTGAGCGATAGGAACGTGTCGGATTTCCCGGGAATTTCTTGTCGGTCACATTTGGATCGTTTTCATAAGGACCAGTTGGCTCAACGAGGTAGACGTGAGCGTTTCCGTCGCCCGCTGCCATTTGCGCAGCAAAACCAGCACCATCTTTCAATGCTGTAAAATAAATATGATTCATCACTACACGCGCATCATAGTTAGATACAAAACCAGCCTTTAGTAAATCGCCCACTTTTAACTCGGCCTTTGTCCCATGATAAAAAGGGCCTTCATCTAAGACTTTGTTCATTTTTTTATTTCCTTTCTTCAAATATAGGATAGCTGAAAATATTTTTTAAAATAGAGATTTGGCTATCAGTCCAATAATTATAAAAACAAGAATAAACATAGCCAAACTAGCAACTCCAGAAAGAATGAGCATACTTTTTTGATAGATAGAAAACTTGGGAAAGTCTTTTCTAAAGGCAATAAATAAGTTGATTGTAGCAAAAAATGAAACAAACGAGAATAAAGCAAAAAAGCTCATAATACTTCCTTTCACGAAGTTGGTAGGGCGCGGAACTCCATTAGCTCCATAATGTATTATACAGGATAATACTTGTTTTTTCTCTTGATAAGCCAATTCAGACAAATTTTTACTACCCGTGAGCCAATGTAGGACAAGTAACGTCCTTTTAGAAGTAATACCCCCCTGAACAAAAGATTATTCTATATTGCGTAAAGCATATTTGACCTTGATTAATGTGTATGATATAGTTAAACTATGTTAAAATCAAGATTTTATTCTTTTATGTTTGGGACAATTATTGAAGCATGGATTTTCTCCATCGCCTTTTTTGAGGATCAATGGTTTTGGCTCCTTATCGCTAGTTTTCTTTTAGGCCGTAGAATTTATGTGGCTTACAAGGTAGACAAGTTTGTGAAACTCAGCAATATCAAGTAATGGCTCAGGTCATTACTTTTTTGTACGCTTGAAAGAAAGGTGTTCTTTACTGTTTTTTGATATAATAAGTGGAGAAAAGACGATAGGAGACGGTTATGCCAGTTACAGTACAAGATCTCATAAAAAAAATAAAATTTAATGTGATCTACTCGACAGAAACAGCACTTCAAAAAGAAATTACGACTTCAGATATTTTACGACCAGGTTTAGAAATGTCTGGGTATTTTGAATATTTCACACCAGAACGTATCCAGCTGTTTGGTATGAAGGAATGGTCATATATGATGAATGAAGTGGGCGATGCCCGCTATGACATTCTCAAAAAGGTTATGGCAGAAATAACTCCAGTAGTTATTGTAGCCCGGAATTTGGAAATTCCAGAGGAGATGGTTAATGCCGCCCGTAAACATGATATCGTTCTCCTTCAATCGCGTGAAACAACCAGTCGCTTAAACAGTATATTAACCTCATATCTTGATGAACAGCTGGCCGAGCGCGTGAGTGTCCATGGTGTATTGATGGATATTTATGGTGTCGGTGTTTTGATTCAAGGTGCCAGTGGTATTGGTAAATCTGAAACGGCATTGGACTTAGTAGCCCGCAATCACCGTTTGGTAGCAGATGACCGTGTAGATGTTTTTCAAAGAGATGCCTTTACTTTAGCTGGCGAGCCTGCTCCTGTTTTGCAGAACTTTTTAGAGCTCCGTGGTGTTGGTATAATTGATGTGATGAGTTTGTATGGGGCGCGTGCTGTAAAAGATCAAACCGATATTGATTTGACAATCTATCTTGAACCTTATGAGGTAGGTGGTGAGTTTGATCGCTTAGGTAATGGTGTTAAAAATATTGTTCTTGCTGAAGTTGAAGTACCACAGATTAAAATTCCCGTGAAAACAGGACGTAATGTTTCCACAATCATTGAAGCTGCGGTTATGAACTATCGGGCGAAAGATATGGGTTATGATGCAACAGCACTTTTTGAAGACCGCTTGACGCATCTCATTGAGAATAACAGCTAAGGAGTTTATCGTGAACTATTTTCCAAGTTTGGCTATGAATAAAATAGCTTTTGAGCTGGGCCCCTTTTCTATCCACTGGTATGCTATTTTTATCGTGACCGGTGCAGCTCTTGGTGTGTGGCTGGCTTGTAAGGAAGCACCTCGCCGTGGTTTAACTCCGGATGACGTGATTGATTTTATCCTTTGGGCTTTTCCTATCGGACTAATCGGAGTTCGAGCCTACTATGTCGCTTTTGAGTGGGGATATTATAGCCAGCACCCGAGCGAAATTATTGCCCTGTGGGATGGCGGAGGCGCTATCTATGGTGGTTTGATAGCTGGAGCTATCGTTTTATTTGTTTTTTCTTATTATCGAATGATTAATCCTTTAGATCTTTTAGATATCAGCATCCCAGGTGTCCTTATCGGACAGGCTTTTGGGCGCTGGGGAAATTTTGTCAACCAAGAAGCATACGGCAATGCAGTAAACAACCTCAATTATCTACCTTCATTTATTCGAGAGCAGATGTTTATTGATGGGGCTTACCGTATTCCAACATTCTTATATGAAAGCATTGGGACCTTTTCAGGATTTTTGATTATTATACTTTTCCGTCATCGTATTCCAGGACTTAAACGAGGGGAAATTTTTGCTTTTTATCTTATCTGGTATGGAGCTGTGCGTTTTATCGTAGAAGGCATGCGGACAGACAGTTTGATGCTGGGTATATTTAGAGTATCTCAAGTTTTCTCTGCTGTAATGATACTTGCAGGTATTGCTTTTGTTTTAATTAGAAGATTGAAAAAAATTGATTAAAAATATAAACAATGAAAGTACTTTTGTAGAAAGGTGCTTTTTATTATTGCAGATCCAAATTTATAGGGAAACTAAAAGATATAATCAAGGTTAGGAACAGCTTTTTTATCTTATTAATATCACTCCGAAAATTTATGGCTAAATTATTTTCTAAAAAATATTAATTTTGCTATAATAAAGTAAAATTACCGTTTAAAATTAAGCGGTTTCGGAGGTGAATATGGGAGAAATTAGTGTACAAAATGTAGCTTGGCTGATTATTGCAATTGCTTTTGCGGTTTTAGTTATTTTCATAATTGTACTTTTAAACAAGGTTTCAAAAATTATCGAAGAAGCAAATCGTACGGTAAAATTAGTGTCAAGCGATGTGGATGTCTTACTCCATCAAGCTGATGGACTAATGGCAAAAGCCAATGTTCTTTTGGAAGATGTTAATGGCAAAGTAGCAACGATTGATCCGCTATTTGTAGCTGTAGCTGAACTTTCTGAAAGTGTAACTGCAGTGAACAAGAGCAGTCGTGGCATGGTTGAGCGTTTCTCAAAAAAATCAGGAACCGTGGGCCGTTCAGCTTCAACTTTAGTATTGGCTAAAACAGCGAATAAATTCTTAAAGAGAAAAAAGAAAGTGGAGGATAAATAATATGTCTAAAAAATCAGGATTTTTGGCGGGTGCTTTGATTGGTGCCGCAGCAGCTCTGTTTTTCGCCCCTAAAAAAGGAAGCGAAATGCGTGAAGACGCGAGCAAAATGTATGATGACTTCAAGGACGATCCAGAAGCCGCAATTAATAATTTGCGTGACCTTTCAGCGGATAAGTTCAACGATATTAAAGAACGCTTTGACTCAGGCGAAATCTCAGCAGATTCTGCAAAAGAGTACTTGACAAGCAAGCGTGATTTGATTAAAGAAAAAGTTGACTCAGGTGAACTTTCTAAAGAGTCCGTAATTGAATTTTTCAATAGCACACGTGATGCGATTGTAGATAAAATCAATCAAGCTAAAGAAGGTACAGAAGAGCTTTTTGATGAAAATGAATCAGAAATTACTGATGAAGTAGTCGAAAAAACAGCAGAATTTAAAGAAAAACTGAACGACAATGTTGATAAAGCAGTCGATAAAGCTGAAGAAGTTAAGGATGACACTGAAACAGCAATCGATGAAAACGTTGATTTTGGTGAAATTTCTGAAGAAGCAGAAAAACTTGAAAAAAAAGCGAAGGACCTTTCAGAAACAGAATGGTAAAAATAAAGCTGTCTGAGGACAGTTTTTATTTTTGTAAAAGTTTTACAGTGTTTAAATAAGCTTTTGTAAAGAAATTGCGTTATAATAGTTCTATCAAAAATTAAAAATCGGAGGATTTATAATGACTCAAGCTAACTTTGGCGTAGTCGGTATGGCCGTAATGGGGAAAAACTTAGCCCTCAATGTTGAATCACGTGGATATACGGTAGCCCTTTTTAACCGTACGACTGCAAAGACTGAAGAAGTTGTAGCGGAACATCCAGACAAAAATTTTGTTTTGACTAAAACAATTGAAGAATTTGTAGCTGCGATTGAAAAACCACGTCGTATCATGCTCATGGTACAAGCTGGGCCAGCAACAGATGCAACAATCCAATCGCTTTTACCACATTTGGATGAAGGTGACATCTTGATTGATGGCGGAAATACACATTTCCCCGATACAATGCGTCGTAATGCAGAACTCGCAGACTCTGGGATTAACTTTATCGGTACAGGTGTTTCAGGAGGCGAAAAAGGTGCGCTTGAAGGTCCTTCAATCATGCCTGGTGGTCAAAAAGAAGCTTATGATTTGATTGCTCCAATCTTTGAACAAATCGCAGGTAAAGCACCACAAGATGGTAAACCATGTGTGGCTTATATGGGCCCTAATGGTGCAGGTCACTATGTAAAAATGGTCCACAATGGTATCGAGTATGGAGATATGCAACTTATTGCAGAATCTTATGACCTTTTGAAACGCATACTTGGTCTTGATAACGCTGAAATCCAATCTATCTTTGAAGAGTGGAATGAAGGGGAGTTGGACAGCTACCTTATCGAAATTACAAAAGAAGTTCTTAAGCGTAAAGATGACCAAGGAACAGACGGTTATATCATCGACAAGATTCTTGATAAAGCAGGAAACAAAGGTACAGGTAAATGGACGTCACAAAGTTCGCTTGACCTTGGCGTGCCATTGCCATTGATTACTGAATCAGTTTTTGCACGCTTCATCTCAACTTACAAAGATGAGCGTGTTAAGGCAAGCACTGTCTTATCAGGACCGGAAGCAACATTCTCAGGCGATAAATCTGAAATTGTTGAAAAAATCCGTCAAGCACTTTACTTCTCAAAAATCATGAGTTACGCACAAGGTTTCGCTCAACTGCGTCAAGCTTCTAAAGAATACGATTGGGACCTTCCTTATGGTACAATCGCGCAAATCTGGCGTGCAGGATGTATCATCCGTGCCGAATTCTTGCAAAACATCACAGATGCTTTTGACAAAGATGCTAACCTTGAAAATCTTCTTTTGGATGAGTATTTCATCGATATCACAAAACGCTACCAAGCTGCAGTACGTGATGTAGTAAGCCTTGCTGTACAAGCAGGTATTCCAGTACCAACTTTCACAAGTGCAATCAGCTATTATGACAGCTATCGCTCAGCAAACTTGCCAGCTAATTTGATTCAAGCACAACGTGACTACTTCGGCGCACATACATACGAACGTACAGACATGGATGGAATCTTCCACTATGATTGGTATACAGAAGACTAATCGTAAGCCTCGCTGAGCTTTCCGCTCAGTCTCCGTTCGCTGTGCTCACTGCGCTGTCCACTCTTTCTAAGCGCTAAAGCGCCAAGAAAAGTGGCACTTCGGCACACATACATACGAACGTACAGACATGGATGGGATCTTCCACTATGATTGGTATACAGAAGACTAATCGTAAGCCTCGCTAAGCTTTCCGCTCAGTCTCCGTTCGCTGTGCTCACTGCGCTATCCACTCTTTCTAAGCGCTAAAGCGCCAAGAAAAGTGGCACTTCGGCGCACATACATACGAACGTACAGACATGGAAGGTATCTTCCACTACGACTGGTACACAGAAGACTAATCGTGCCTCGCTGAGCTTTCCGCTCAGTCTCCGTTCGCTGTGCTCACTGCGTTGACCACTCTTTCTAAGCGCTGAAGCGCCAAGAAAAGTGGCACTTCGGCGCACATACATACGAACGTACAGACATGGATGGAATCTTCCACTATGACTGGTATACAGAGGATTAATCTCAAATAAATTTACTAAACTTCTTACCAAAGTAACTTGGGAAGGAGTTTTTTTGTTATTTCTATGTAAAAAAGTGGGATTTATGTGTTTGTAACATGTTAAAAACTCCATTCTTTGACAAATCTTAACAATTCAATCGAAAAAACTTAGAACTCCTTTGTTAAACTATGCTTATAGTAATCACAAAGGAGTTTTTATGTTACGCAAGAATAAGGCGAGAAAAAGAAAAGATTATTTAGTCATTCTACCTTTAATTTTAATCATCATTGCCGTTTTAGGATTTCATTCATTTTATAATCGACCTATTGCAGAGACTTCGGCTGCTCGAAAGTCTGTAGTGCAACAAGAAGTCGTAAAGCAAGAAAAAGTAACGACTGAAACGGTTAATCTCTCAGATATTGTAGACACAAAAAATTTGCAGCTGGTTAATAGTGACTATGCTTTTGATTCCGCAGAAGTAGGACAAAGTTTAGCGAGCAGTAGCAATGGACTTCTGCTGAGAGCAGATGTATTATCCGCTGTTTCTGGTCTTCTCAACGACACACGAAATACAGTAGGTGGGGAGCTTGTTCTTAATAGTGGCTATCGAAGTGCTGATGAACAGAGTCAACTTTATCTTAATACAGCTGACAAGTCGTATGTTCAAAAACCAGGTCATAGTGAACATGAAACAGCTTTAGCTGCGGATATTGCTATCCAAAACGTAGCGAATGTTGAAAATTCACCACAATCAAAATACCTAATTGAAAATGCTTGGAAATATGGTTTTATCTTGCGCTATCCAGGAGATAAAACTCAGGTAACGGGTATTACAAATGAACCTTGGCATTTTCGCTATGTGGGAAAGATTCATGCACAGTACATGTCGGAACACCACCTTGTCCTTGAAGAATATATAAATATGCTCAAAAAGAGCGGCGGCTATAATTTTAATAAAGATGGGCAGAGCTATACAGTTCGTTATGAGATTCCTACGAACAATCAATTGCAGATTCCACATGATGAAGAATATGAAATTTCGAGTGATAATACTGGCGGATACGTGATTACCAGCTGGAAAGAGACGGAATAGAAATGAATCTGAGCATAGAAGAAAAAATGATAAAATAGAAGAGAGGAAGGGCTTGAAGAAAGACTATGGTTTATACAGTTTTAGTATGTGATGATGATAAAGACATCCAAAATGCTTTGAAAATATATATGGAACAAGATGATTATAAGGTTTTATTAGCCAGTAACGGAAAAGAAGCATTGGAAGTAATCTCTCAAAATGAAGTCCACTTACTTTTGCTTGATGTGATGATGCCTGTTTTGGATGGGATTTCTACAGCTGTGAAGATACGTGAAACTTCTAATCTTCCCATAATCTTTTTGTCTGCCAAATCAGAAGATACAGACCGCATTCTGGGATTAAAAATGGGTGCTGATGATTATGTCAGTAAACCTTTTAATCCAATAGAATTATTAGCGCGTGTAGATGCCGCTTTACGTCGGTATGCGCGTTTTGGTGGTTTAGAGAATCAGAAGTTAACAAAGTCTGTGACAGAAAATAATTATCAGAATGGCGGTTTAGTGCTTGATACACAACAAAAGAAAGCAACGATTGACGGACGAGCGATTACTTTGACAGCTATAGAATATAAGATTTTACATCTCTTGATTACACACTTGGACCAAGTTTTTAGCTCGGATAAAATTTATGAAAAAGTTTGGGAAGAACCAGCCTTTCAGGCAAGTAAAACAGTTTCGGTACATATCCGACACTTGCGCGAAAAGATTGAGATAAATCCAAAAAATCCTCAATATATTAAAGTTATTTATGGTCTGGGATACAAAATGGTGAAAATAAAATGAAAAAAATAATGCGGTCTAACCTCACCAAAATTCTGAGTATATTTTTGGCTTTTATTTTTGTGCAGAGCTTTTTACGTCATATAAGTACAACCTATAATTATTATTTGGCAACTTTTTGGGGAGATTTTCTCAAATTTAATTTTATTATTTCAGCTTTACTGAGCTTGCTCTTTCTCTTGATTTTTGTGTTTTCAATAATATGGAGCGAGCGAACACAGAAAGTGAAAAATAGTATCACACAGATGGATTTTTCCTTGTTACTGTTTTTGGTTTTCTTTAGCTTTTTTATAACTTATAATTTACTGAGAAACTATGGCTCAGGCTCTCTCACCTTTATTCTTTCCTTACTCACCATGCTTATCTCAGCTATGGGGTGCTGGGAAGTTATTATGCGGATTAAAGAAGGAAATTTTCAATTTCAATGGAGGAAATTTTTTAAGAGAATGTCTGCCAGAACAAGTCTTATACTCGCAATGATTCTGCCTCTGATAGGAATTGCCCTTTATTTTTTGATATCTATTCTTCTATGGTTTATTATCCCTGTGATGAGAGTGGATAGTGGCCTGGTTGTGCGCATTCCCAATAATTACACCATTTTTAATGACCCACTCATTTCCATTTCGATGGCAATTTTATTTGTGTCTCTGACTTTTTTAATGGATTTTATCTTACAAGAGGACCGAAACTACGAGCAAGCCAACCAAGAAAAACTTCGTGCGGAACGCTTTAAAGCTGAGCTGATTACGAATATGTCTCATGACATGAAGACCCCTTTAACGAGTCTCATTAGCTATGTTGATTTGCTAAAAAATCTCCCAATAGAAACTCCTAAGTTTAAAGAATATACGGAGGTTCTAGAACGAAAATCACTTCGTTTAAAACATCTGATTACGGATTTGCTTGAAGCTTCAAAGATTGGGACAGGCAATGTTCAGCTAAATTTGGAACAAGTAGATGTGACAGAAATGCTGGGACAAATTGCTGGAGAGTTTGAGGATGATTTTCTAGAAAAGCAACTTACACTTATTCTTCGCTTAGCAGACAACCCCTGTTTTTTAAACATAGACAGTGAGCACTTCTATAGAGTTATTGAAAATGTTTTGGGAAATAGTTTGAAATACAGCCTTGAAAAAACGCGCGTCTTTCTTGAGGTTAAGGAAAAAGATGAACAAGTATATATCTATATAAAAAACACATCCAAAGATCCTATAGAGATAGAAAGCTCAGAACTCACAGAGCAATTTATCCGTGGAGATCGTGCACGTTTTCAGGAAGGGCATGGTTTAGGTTTATACATTTCTAAAAACTTAGTTGAACTTATGGGAGGTCAATTTGAAGTAGAAGTTACGGGTGACTTATTCGTTGCTAAACTGACCTTTAGTAATAACTATAAAAATAAAGCCATCCAAGAAGGATGACTTTATTTTTTGCAAAGATAGATTACTTGCCACTCAATCCATCTGTGATATGATCAATGTTCCATTTCAACATATCATAGTAGGTATCTCCTTCTTGGCCTTTATCCGCCAGTGAATCCGTAAAGATTTTTGAGTAAATATTTACACCAGTTTGTCTTGCTACGGACTCCATAGTTTTTGGAGAAACGCTGGTCTCGACAAAAAGGGCTTTTACATCTTTGTCTTTGACGATATTATTTATTCGTGTCATTTGAGAAGGTGTCCCTTGATTATCGGTATTAATTTCCCATATATATTCAGCGGTTAGGCCGTATTGTTGAGCGAAGTATTTAAAAGCACCTTCACTTGTGACTAAGATACGGTCTTGCTCAGGAATCGTCGCTATTTTTTGCTTTGCTTCAGTATCTAGCTTTTGTAACTTATCGGTGTATGTTTTGAGATTCTTTTGGTAGGCATCTTTATTTTGAGGGTCTTTCTTTGAAAGCTCTTTTTCGATGTTTTGGGCATAGGTAATCCCATTCTGAATATTAAGCCACGCATGTGGGTCTTCTTCGCTTTCCTTACCTTTTTCACTTAAGGAAATTGGTGTGACACCTTGACTTACCATGAAGCTGTTCTCTTCTTTACGGCTATTTTTAATCAGCTTATCAAACCAACCTTTTCCTGTCTCAAGATTGAGGCCGTTGTAAAAGACAAGATCAGCCTTTTCCACGGCTTGAGTGTCTTTGGGTTTAGGATCATACAAGTGCGGGTCTGTTCCCCGTGGAACCATACTATACACATCCACATGCTCTTTTCCAACATTTTCAACAATATCAGCGATGATGGAATAAGTGGTCACAACTTTCAGCTTGTTTGAGGAATCTTTTGTTTCTTTTTTAGACGTACAAGCGGTGAGGAGCAAGAGAAGCGAGGCTAAGAGAGCGACATAGGAGAGTCGTCTGAGTTTCATATTTAATTTCCTTTCTGAGTATAGCGGATAAATTCATTTCTTGGACTGAGAAAAAACGAGAAGGCAAAAGTGAGTGCACCAACAATAACAATGGTTGCGCTTGTGGGTAAGTCGTATTGGAAACTAAGGAGGACTCCAATTATCCCGAAGAGTACACCTAAAAGAGAAGATAGAGCAATCATCCGTGGAAGGGTATTTACCCACAAATAAGAGATAGAAGCAGGAATAATCAACATGGCAACCACGAGTACAATTCCGACTTGTGATAAGGCCGAAATTGTAAACAGTGTGAGAAGAATCATCAAGAGATAGTGATAAAAGGTATTATTCAAACCATAAGCTTTAGACATTGTAGGATCAAAAGAAGTGATTAAAAGTTCTTTGAAGAAGAGTTTCACAATAATCACAACGACAAGCAGTAAGATAAAAGATTGCAAGAGTTCGTGTGGTGTGACTGCCAAAATATTCCCAAAGAGAATATGATTCAAATCAACCCCACTCTCTGCTTTAGTGATTAGAATAATCCCCAAAGCAAAGAAACTACTCAGAATAATCCCAATCGAAGCGTCGGTTTTTAAATTACTATGCTTAATGATGAACTGAATTAGAATAGCTCCCAAAATCCCTGATAGGGTTGCTCCAATCAATACATTTATACCTAACATATAAGAAATAGCAACACCTGGCAAGACAGCATGCGATAAGGCATCGCCCATGAGGGACAGACGTCGAAGGACAATGAAACTTCCTAAAATTCCTGAAATAATTCCAAGCAAGATAGAAGCGATAAAGGCACTCAGCATAGTTACACTGAGTCCCGTAAGATCAGAAAGTGAAAAAAGAATATTCATTTTGTTTCAGACCTCGCTTTCTTTTATGACGATATCACCTAAGGAATCCCCATAGGCTTTTTGAAGATTATCATTTGTAAAACTTTCTGCAGTGTAGTTTGCACTGATTAATGTTTTATTGAGAATAACCAGATAGTCAAAATATTCTTTTACGTTATGAAGATTATGGTGGACGATGATTATTGTCTTTCCAGCTTGACGCAATTCTTCAAGAATTTTGACAATAATCTTTTCACTGACCATGTCGATACCAACAAAAGGCTCGTCTAAAAAATAAAAGTCCGCTTCTTGTGCTAAAGCGCGTGCGATAAAGACGCGCTGAAGCTGTCCTCCAGATAAAGCACTTATTTGTCTATCTTTAAATTCATCAAGTCCCAAGCGATGCAAAGCTTGACTCGCTTTTTCTTTTTCCTTTTTACGGGGTTTTTGAAAAAGTTTCAAGTTGGGATAAGTCCCAGTCAGCACAGTGTCAAAAACGGTGATAGGAAAGCTCAGATCAATCTCACTACGTTGTGCGACATAAGCAATCTTTCTTTTGAGATCTTTGACAGGTGTATCGTTAATTGTTACGGTACCAGATTTGGTAGGAACCATTTCTAAGATACTTTTCATTAACGTTGATTTTCCAGCGCCATTAGGGCCGATGATGCCCGTACAAGTTCCTAGAGGAACCTGCAAGGATATATGATCTAAGGCTGTATTACCTTTATATTCGACGGATAAATTTTGAATGTTTAACATTTTTTTCCCTTGTTTTTAAAGTTCACAGTGAGCTACTGTTGGCGCCCAAGATTCCCTTGGTGTCGATAGCATTTTTTGAGTTTTGAAAATTTGGGTACAATAAAAAGAGCAGTTTATACTGAATTAAGTTTCGCTGCTTAGCATATTTTAGCTTTCCTTCTGTAAGTATTGTTTTTCTTCCTGCTCTGTAATTAGCATCTAGATGGAAGGGCAATAAATAAAAAATGAAAAAAGTTTAGTCGTAAGTCTAGGTAAGTAATATTTTACAGGGTAAGCTACAAAAAGTCAAACGTTTTGTGGGTGAGCCTATAAATAGAAGAAAAAAACCAAGGGTAACCTTGGTTTTTAGTAAGTAAATATATTATAGGCTTTTAAGTTTACCTCGAAACTCATCAATGGACTTATAGCCTTTCTTGTCCATGATTTCTTGTAATTCGTTACTGATTCGGGTGAAAATCGCTGGGCCTTCTTTGTGCAAGGCCGTACCGATTTGTAACATAGTAGCTCCGCAGAGTAGATGTTCAAAAGCATCTTGTCCTGTTTCGATACCCCCAGTACCGATGATTTGAATCTCTGGTTTAAGACGTGTGTAGAACGCACGCACATTCGCTAAAGCAGTAGGTTTGATATATTGACCACCGATACCACCAAAACCTTCTTTAGGTTTAATCACTACGGATTCTTCCTCAGCATCAATGAAAAGGGCATTGCCAATGCTGTTGACAGAGTTAACATAAGTCAGTGGAAACTTATTGAGTATTTCTGCCATTTGGTCGAAATGAACCAAATCAAAGTAAGGTGGGAGTTTTACACCGAGAGGTTTATCAAAGAGAGTAAAAACTTTTTCCAAAAGTTCTTCTGTAGCTTGAAAGTCATAGGCAAGTTGCGGTTTACCTGGGACATTTGGACATGAAAGGTTAAGCTCTGTGATACCAGAAAAACGACTTTCTTGGATAGCTTTTAACATTTCGATATTTTCTTCTTTACTCATCCCAGCGATTGAGAAAAAAATAGGTGAGTCTTGATTCTCTTGTACTTCTAAAACATAATCTAAATAATAGTGAAAGCCTAAGTTAGGAAGTCCCATAGAGTTAATACTGCCTAACTCGAGATCGACATAACGAGGAGAAGGGTTACCTTCTCTTTTTTCTAGGGTTGAACTTTTTGTAATGTATGCACCAGCATCAGATTTTTCTAAGTCTTTCAAATCCTCAATGGTCATACAGTGAACGCCAGAAGCATTCATAAAAGGGTTGGAAAATTTAGCGTTAGCAAAAGTTGTTTCTTGTTTCAAGTCTCTAGAACCTCTTTCATAATTTTTACTATTTTACCATTATGAGTTGATATGTCAAATTATTTATATAGAAATTTGAAAATAAGCTGAAAAGTATTTTATTTTTCTTTTTATCTATTATGTGTTACTATATAGTTGTACTTAGTAATACATAATAGTTGGAGGAACAATGGAAAATAACACAGAAATGCTGAAAGGCGTTTTGGAAGGGTGTGTAATGCAAATTATAAGCCAAGGAGAAACTTATGGTTATGCTATCACACAAAAGTTAAAAGAACAGGGCTTCACTGATGTGGTTGAGGGGACTGTTTATACTATAACTTCCAGACTTGAGCGGCAAAAACTACTTGAAACAGAAAAAAAAGCTTCTGAAAAAGGGCCAGCGCGAAAGTTTTTCAAGCTTAATGAAGCAGGAGAGAAAGAACTCGAAGCCTTTTGGACGAGGTGGGATTTCATTTCAGATAAACTTTCTGAGATAAGGAGACTACAATGAATTTTTGGGATAGAATTACAGGCAGAGATATGACTACTGCTAGAGCGGATTTTGAAAAACGCGTCGCTTACTTGCCAGAGTCTTATCAAAATATATGGGCGGACTTGGATACCGAAATCCAAAGATACAGTGATTTGACAGGGAGAAACCTTATACCCATCTTATCTAGCCTACTGGACTTTTTTGAAGAAACAGCTTCAGATCAAGAGGATGTATCAGCTGTGATTGGAGAGGATAAGGAAGCTTTTGTTGCAGAGCTCTTCGATCAGCGCAAGCCAATCCCAAATCAGTCCTACAGAGACAAATGTCGGGAGCAGCTCAATCGTAGTGTGATGAAAAAACTAGGAAGAGGGTAAAATGAACCTGCAAGAAATAATAGACGGAAAAAAAGATTGGCTTGCCTTACAAGCCAAGGTAAAGAAATTACCCAAAGACTATTACATTGTCAATAAAGAAATTCAAAAATACTTTTTCAAGATTGGCGTGACCGATACTCAAGTTTTCTGGGAACTTTTGGAACTTTTTGAAGACGGTGCACAACGCAATATAGATGTTTTACAGTTAACGGGAGATGATGTAGCAGCTTTTAGTGACAGCTTACTTGACCAAAATGAGAGCTAAGAAGTAAAAAAAGAAGCCTGTCATATTTGTGACAGGCTTTTTAAAAGGGGCAAGTTAATGTGTAACACGTTTACGATTTGCTTTTTTACGACTTTCTTGAGCAAATTCCCATTTTTGTTCAACTGGATCAATCATACGTTTTTTGTAAATTGCACCTGCAGTAAATAAAGCCGCAAGAGTCAAGACGTTACCAGCAACAAATCCAGTAATAAGATTTTTATTCATAGCTATACCTCCAAGAGTAATTTTTAGCGTGCGAGACGTTTACGTTTTGCGCGTTTTTGACTTTCTGTGAAGTGATTTTCTTTAAAGTTAGGACGCATCTCAGCATCAATCAAACCTTTATGTTTAGCTACCATCATAGCTGTTCCAGCAACAGTGATTTCAATGGCTTTACCGATGAGGTAGCCTTTAATAAATTTATTCATTTTTTCCTCCCTGTACATCTTTAACAATACTACTATTTTTTCTTTGAGAAACTTATAAATTTATTATAACACTTGCAAGGCTTTAAACCCAGCATTTTAAGCTGCCTTTCTTACGAAAGGTCGGATAAAAGAGTTAAAAATGTTATAATGAATAAATATGTTCATTCTTATTGGGCAGAAAATATAGAAATTGAATATCAGAAAAGTAAGTATATGAAGAAGAATAAAGTTTTAGTGGTCGTAGGGCCTACAGCTGTAGGAAAAACGGCCTTGGGCATTCAGCTGGCTCGAGAATTTGATGGGGAAGTTATCTCTGGGGATTCTCAGCAAGTTTATCGTGGTTTAGATATTGGAACGGCTAAGGCCAGTAGAGAAGAACAAGCAGCAGCTGTACACCATCTGATTGATGTGAGAGAAGTAACGGATAACTATTCAGCTTTTGACTTTGTTCAAGAAGCAAATCAATCCATTGAAAAACTTATTGTGCTGGGCAAGGTACCCATCATCGTGGGTGGGACAGGTCTTTATATCCAAAGTCTTGTTGAAGGATATCATCTAGGTGGGCAGGACAATCATGAGGAAATGATGGCCTTGCGTAAAGATTTAGAAAAATTATCAGATGAAGAGTTATTTGCGCGTGTCAGAAAACCAATCCCAGAACTGAATCGCCGCAGAGCTATTCGTTTTTTAGAGTTAGAAGCCTTTGGTACAGGGGAGAATTCAGCGTCTGAGTATGAATATTGTATTATTGGACTAAATACTGAGAGAGAAAAGCTGTATAAACGGATTAACCAGCGTGTCGAACAGATGGTGGAAGAAGGCGTCTTGGAAGAAGCTCAATTTTTATTTGAAAAGCATCCAGAAGTGCAGGCAGCCAAAGGAATTGGCTATAAGGAATTTTTCCCTTACTTTGCAGGTGAAAGTTCTCTTGATGAAGCAGTGGAGCTTGTCAAAAGAAATTCAAGAAGATATGCCAAGCGCCAATTAACTTGGTTCCGAAACCGAATGAACGTAGACTTTTATGATGTTTTGGCGAGTGATTATCCAGAAAATGCTATAATATGTGCAAGAGAATTTTTAAATAAGGAGGAAGAAAGTGAAAGATAAGGAATATATTGATTTAGGTTTGAAATACGGAGGCTATATGGCTCAAGACCGTGCATTTTTAGAAAACCGTTTGGGAAGTTTAACAGATGAAAAAGAAAAAATGCTTTTGGTTACTCCTCCTTCAAGTGTAATCAATGCTTATTTTGCAGAACTTTATCAAAAACGATCACCTCAAGATGCAACGGACTATTTCTTTCAATTATCGCGTGATTTGAAAATGTTCCAAACCCAGCCTAATTTTCACTTAGAAGGAAAAGATGGAACAGAGAATTTCCGCTTTATGCGTTTAAACATTTCCGGGAAGTCTTTTGGTTTCTGTTACCGCAATGAGCAGGAAGAAGCCGTTGTCTTCAGTGAGTTTCCACTTAAAATAACTACCCAAATTATTTATGAAATTGCCCAAATTTTTCCACATTATGTCTTAGAACAAGAAGGGGATTACCTGATTATGAAGAAAGTGGAGTTTAATGGGGCTTTTACTGATGCGCAAGAATTGTCAGATTTAACGACATCAGATGAAAATGAGAATTATATTCGTTTGATAGGCTACAATTTTGAAGATTTAGTACTCCAAGCGGAAAAAATTCGGTATATTAAACCTCTTCTTTATCAAGCAGAGCAAAACAAGTGTTACATGTACATTTCTAAGGGATTTTGACTTGAAAATTCTAAAGAATGACGTATAATTAGAAGAAAGGAGAGTTTTATGTTGACAATTTCACTTATTATTACAGTGCTCATCGTGATTCTTATTTTGGCGAGCGCGGGGACACTATTTTATGTTATTAAACAACAAACTGTGGCAATCATTGAGCGGTTCGGGAAATATCAAACGACATCTACAGCTGGTTTTCATGTGAAATTGCCTTGGGGAATTGACCGTGTAGCTGCACGCATTCAATTACGCTTGCTGCAAAATGAAATGACTGTAGAAACAAAAACAAAAGATAATGTTTTTGTGACGATGAATATTGCCACACAATACCGTGTCAATGAAAACAACATAAAAGATGCGTACTACAAATTAATGAATCCCTCAGAGCAAATTCAGGCCTATATCGAAGATGCTCTACGTTCAGCGGTTCCTAAGTTAACTTTGGATGAAGTATTTGAGAAAAAAGATGAAATAGCTTTAGAAGTACAGCATCAAGTTGCAGAAGAAATGACAACCTACGGGTATATCATCGTAAAAACTTTGATTACTCGCGTGGAACCTGATGCAGAAGTAAAACAATCAATGAACGAGATTAATGCGGCACAGCGTAAGCAAGACGCTTCACAAATGCTGGCAAATGCCGAAAAAATTAAAATCGTGACTTCAGCTGAAGCCGAAGCTGAAAAAGATCGCCTACGTGGTGTCGGTATCGCCGAGCAACGTAAAGCTATCGTGGATGGACTTGCACAACAAATCCTTGAAATTAAAAGTACAGGTGCAAGCTTAACAGAAGAACAAATTATGTCGATTCTTTTGACTAACCAATATCTAGACACTTTGAACCAATTTGCTGACGGAGGAAATTCAACGATATTCCTGCCAGCAAATGTAGATGGTGTTGAAGATATGCGCACTCAAATTATAAGTGCTTTAAAAACAAAATAAAAAGATCACTGGAAAGTGATTTTTTTATTTTCAAATTAAAGACGGCTTAAAAGATTTTAAAATAGTGCGTGGTATTATACTGAATCTATATAATAATAAAGAAATGGAATAAAAGAATGTAAAAAAATAATCGTTGACAAAAAAAATTTTTGTGATATAATAGAGTAGTTGAAAAGCAGAAGCACCCGCTTCTCGCCTGAGTGGTAATAGCCCTGGGCAACGAAATGGAATTATTCACAAAACGAATGTTTTCATTAGCGGGGCGCGTATGCGTTCCGCTTTTGTTTTTCTAAAACTTTTTTAGAAGGAGAATAGACATAGCAAAACAAGACAACAGAAAACCTTTGATGAACGGTCAAATTCGTTCACGCGAAGTACGTCTTATCGGCGCTGAAGGCGAACAGCTTGGTGTTACACCAACCGCTGTGGCACTCACTCAGGCCGAAGACCTTAACATGGACCTGGTTTTGATTTCCAATCAAGAACCACCAGTTGCAAAAATTATGGATTACACTAAATTCATGTTTGAGCAAAAGAAAAAGCAAAAAGAAGCTAAGAAGAAACAGGCAACTGTTACTTTGAAAGAAGTTCGTTTGAGTCCAGTTATTGATAAAAATGACTTCAATACAAAACTTCGTCAAGCGATTAAGTTCCTTGAAAAAGGAGACAAAGTTAAAGTTTCAATTCGCTTTAAAGGTCGTATGATTACTCACCAAGATGTGGGTCGTCAAGTAATGGATGAATTTGCTGAGGCAGTGAAAGATATCGCTGTAGTAGAGCAAAAAGCCAAAATGGATGGTCGCCAAATGTTCTTACAATTGGCACCAATCAAAAAGAACTAAGTTCTTATTATTAACCAAGGAGAATTAAAATGCCAAAACAAAAAACTCACCGCGCATCAGCTAAACGTTTCAAACGTACTGGTAATGGCGGTCTTAAACGCTTCCGCGCTTACACTTCACACCGTATGCACGGTAAAACTGTTAAACAACGTCGTCAACTCCGTAAAGGCCGTATGGTTTCAGCAGGTGACTTCAAACGTATCCGCCGTATGGTTGCGAACATGCGTTAATAACAGTTCTGTGGACTGTTATGCATGAGAGCAATTGACGAGTAGGCGGAAGCCGTACGAGGAAGAACATGCGTTAATAACAGTCCTGTGGTCTGTTATGCATGAGAGCAATTGTAGCAAACAGTCCAAGACTGATTAACTCATAAGCAAATATATAAGGCTTATATGATTTCACTAGAAATCAATCAACTATAAAAATTAACTGTCACTGACAGGATAAAAATTTTCTAAGAAACAAGGAGAACACACATGGCACGTGTTAAAAATAGCGTTGCAACTCGCAAACGCCGTAAACGTATTTTAAAACTCGCTAAAGGTTACTACGGTTCTAAACACCGTCTTTTCAAGACAGCTAAAGAACAAGTAATGAACTCATACTACTACGCATTCCGCGATCGTCGTCAAAAGAAACGCGACTTCCGTAAATTGTGGATTGCACGTATTAATGCAGCTGCACGTATGAATGGTCTTTCATACAGCAAAATGATGCACGGTTTGAAATTGGCTGAAATTGAAGTCAACCGTAAAATGCTTGCTGACATTGCTATTGCTGACGCAGCAGCTTTCACAGCTCTTGCTGAAGAAGCTAAAAAAGCATTGGCTAAATAATTTTAAGAAGCTTCCTTTGTGGAGGCTTTTTTTGTTTTATAAAAATAGTAGGCTTTAAATATATGGATATATTTTTACTTCCTTTTAATAATTTTTTATCCTTATCTGAGTAAATACTATCTAATCTTTATACGATAAGCTTTTTCACGTAATTTAAAAGTAATAAACTTCATGAAAAACAAATATTGATTTTCAGTATACTAAGATTATGTACCTTATATACCTCTCTAAATATTGACTAATAAAGGCAAAAAAGACTTTAAAGGTGGAATATACACAATAAGTCTGAAAATTCTTTTTTTTTTGAACTGTAAAAATAACAGAATTTTTTATATAATCAACAAGGAGAAAAATAAGAGGGCTAAAAATTGGAATTATCAAAAGAAATTAATAAGTTGTGTTATTTTAGACAAAAAATAACAAAAGAAAATCAAGAAGGTGAAGAATATGAGCTCTTGCTCAGATACAAAGATGGAGATAATTACTATTTTCCACAGGCTATTTTTGATGAAATAACAGCTAATGAGGAATCCCATGACCTCTACATTAGACATATTGAGAAACTACTTCACGAAAAATTATTAAAAGATTCGAATACTTATACTATAAATTTTGATTATCAAGAATTAAATTATCCTGAGACACTAAGATTTCTCACAAATTTTGAATTTAAGGATCGTTTAAAAATTGAAGTAACAGAAAATTTCCTTCCTAATCCAGAAATAGAATTTGACGAACGAAAATTTATCAGTATCCTGATGGAACTACAAAAATTAGGATATGAGCTTGCACTTGATGATTTCTTAACAGGTATAAATACATATGAATTTTTGTTCAAATTATGGGAAGTAATATCTAGAGTGAAAATATCAGTATTGAAATTCAAGAAATTTCTTAATAATGATGAGCTAGAAGTGTTTTTGATGTCAATTGCCGAAAGCATCTCTTTTTTAGAAAAAGAAATAGTTATTGAAGCAGTGGAAAATGAGAAGTTACTTTCCCAATTTCCTAGCGAATGGTATCAACAAACTTTTTATTATGATAAACCGCATTTATTTTGATTTGAAAAGATATTTTATGTGAACAAATGTGACCAGCTGCACGTGAGTAGAAAGTGTTAAAAAATAGAAGTAAACCTTATTGCAAGGTCTATTTTTAATGTTCTAGCTTGTGGGACAGTCAAACAGATAATATAAGGAGAAAATATATACAGAATGAACGTAATTAGTACAGTATTAGGAGATAATTTCTTTATCAAAATACTGCTCATTCCAACAATTTTAGGTTTAAACTTTTTAATAAAAAATACTATACAGAGAAAGTACTCCAGGGGAGAAATGGGAGTAAAGAAGGAGTGGATTATTTCCACTACCCTTTTTACAATAAGTGCAGTTATTTTAAAAGTATTATTTGTTGAATTAGACATCTTATCTCCAAATACAAATACATATCTACTAAATGATAGTGCTTTATACTTCACGGCTATTTGTATCTGCTATATGACCATTGGGTACTATAAATACATGGAATACTCCGTACTCATCTTATTCCTTGTCTATTATTATTTTTTCATATATTTTTGGGGCTTTGAGTTCCAGTCATCTTTCTTCGTTATTTTAAGTTTATTTTTATTTTGGAGCTTGATTTTTGTTATTGCTAGGTACAGAAAGATTGTCATAAAAAAATATTATTTATATTTTTCAATAAGTATGGGAATTGGAATAATTGCAGAGCTACTGTGCCTCTCAGAATTTGCTTTCAGTTTTGAATTATTAATAGGCGTATTACTAAAGTCTAGCGCTTTACTCGCTCTAAATAAAGTAGTAAGTAAACTTCTAGGAATTGTAATAGAGGAGTTTTCTGAGTTAAAAGAGCAGAGCTATATCGATGAGCTTACCGGGGTCTCGAATATTAGAAAGTTTTATGAAGTTCTAGAGCAATTATTGCACAATAAGACTTTTAGACATTTTTCACTCGCTTTATTTGATATTGATTCATTTAAAAGTATAAATGATAACTATGGACATACTGCTGGAGACGATGTTTTAAACCAAACATGCAGAATAATAGAAAAAGTTTTTTCTGAAAATAAGGTACATGGTCAAGTATTTAGATACGGTGGTGATGAGTTCTATATTATAATTAGAAAAAAAGCCAATAAAGATATTCAGAATGTGATGGAACAGATTAGACTACAGGTAGCGAATCATAATTTTAAGTATAAAGACACGGATTTTAATATATCATTGTCTGTGGGAGTTTGTGAAATTACGGAGCAAATAAAGTTTGGTGAGATACTAAACACGGTAGATGAGAAGCTATATTCAGCTAAAGCAAACGGTAAAAATCAAATCGTTTACTAGTTGTTTTAGAAAATAGAGATATAAAAACTAAGAAAACAGATGTGAGCATCTGACTCCTATAGAATTTCAAGAAAACAAATCATCCATTGCTTACGTTTTGAAAACACGACAGTTACGCTCTGTCGTGTTTTATATGTTCATACTAAGAGAGTTTTATTAACAGGTCTTTCCCTTTGTGTGACTCTTACAGTTAATAGTAATTCACCAGATCTATTTTCAAAAGATAAGATGAAAAATAAATCGTTAAAAATATAGATTTTATATTCAGAATATTATTTCGAATAAAGCAAATACATGGTCTATAGAAGTTAAAACATGATATAATAAAAAAAATTTTATCCACAAAGTAATAACTAGAGAGGAGTGTGATCTATTGGTTTATAAAAAATATGGTGAAGTTTTTAAAGAACTGAGAAAACAACATCGAAGAACTTTAAAAGATTTTGAAAAAGTAGGTATATCGAATGCTACTTTGTCACAGTTTGAAAATGGCAAATCCATGCTTGCTTTTGATAAATTAGAAGCAGCTTTACATGAAATGCATGTGACAATGGCTGCCTATATCCTCATGATTAATAATGGGGAATCAGAGTATTTTCTCAGCGAATTTATTGAGATTGATAAGGCCTCTATCACTAGAGATACTGATAAATTAAAGAATATATATAGGTCAAATAGTCTGTATGGAGCTGAGGAAGACTGTGCTATATCTGTAGCTGCTAGAGCGGGTTATGAAGAGTTGTCTCCCAGTGATAAGGAAATTATTGAAAAATATTTTACTTCTTGTATTCTGTGGAGCAGGTATGAATTGTATCTTTTAATTAATACCGCTGAACAGATAGACAGTTCACTCCTCATTGAGTTAATAGATAAATTTTTTAGTAATAAATATTACTACTTGAGAGAACGTCAAGAATTTAAACATTTAGTGGCTAGAATATTGGTGAAGGGGATACTTTATTTAATTAGGAATAATAGAGCTAGCGAGGCGCAGAGGATGATGAAACAACTTGAGCAATTACCTACAGAGTTTGAATTAACTGAAAGAGTAGCTTATATGTTTTTAGAAGGTTGTTTCATGATGAAATTTTTGAGTTTTGAGAATGGTAGCAAGGTGATTAGAAGATGTTTCAGGATACTTACCGATATTAATGGTGTAGCTTTTAAAAAGATGATGAAATTTGAATACGAACGCGTCTTACAAACAATAAAAGAAGGCTAGCTTCCTAAGAATATTATATATTGCGATAGGCTAGCAACCAGTAGGGTTTAATATCACCCTGTAAATGTGATGTTCTTTTATTTAGAAATCAAATATCAGAATATTCAGTTTTTAAATTCTACATCATCCAATACGATTTATACAGTGGTAGCCACGTTTAATGGCATATTCCTGATAAAAAATGAGTTGTATATTATTACCTTATAGGTGAAATGTATTGAACCTCAGTGACATACTGTGTTATACTAGCTCTATGAAGTTAATCGCTTACACAAATGTCTATAAACAGGCAGTTATAGACTTGATACTCCATATTCAAAAAGACGAGTTTGGGGTTGCTATTGATCTAGAAGATCAACCAGACTTACAAAACATCCTAGAACATTATAGTCAATTTTGGTTAGCTGTTGATGAAGAGGAAGGAGTGATAGGCACACTTGGCATCGTCAAGTTTGACAAACAGCAAGCCGTCTTAAAGAAGATGTTTGTAAAAGCGGACTATAGAGGGAAAGCTGTTTCTAAAGCCCTTTTAGAGTCCTTATTTGAGTATTGCCAAAAAGAAGGAATAAAAGAGGTTTATCTAGGAACAGTAGATAAGTTTAAGGCCGCCCATCGCTTTTATGAAAAAAATGGATTTGAATCTATTCAGGAAAATAATCTGCCAAGTCATATGCCAAGAATGGAGGTTGATACGATATTTTATAGAAAAAATATCTAGCAATTTTAAAATTAGAAATGTAACCGCATACCTTGTATAAAAAGCGTCTTAGCTTGTTTTTCACTTGAAATAAAGGCGGAAAAATAGTAAAATCATAGTGTATTAAAAAGTGCAAAAAGCACTTAAAACAATAAGGAGATAAAAATGTCAATTATTACTGATGTTTATGCTCGCGAAGTCCTTGACTCACGCGGTAACCCAACAATCGAAGTTGAAGTTTACACTGAAGACGGTGCATTCGGACGCGGTATGGTACCTTCAGGTGCTTCAACTGGTGAACACGAAGCTGTTGAACTCCGTGACGGTGACAAATCTCGTTACCTCGGTCTTGGTACTCAAAAAGCTGTTGACAACGTAAACAACGTAATCGCTGAAGCAATTATCGGTTACGAAGTTACTGAACAACAAGCTATCGACCGTGCAATGATCGCTCTTGACGGTACAGAAAACAAAGGTAAATTGGGCGCTAACGCTATCCTTGGTGTTTCTATCGCTGTTGCTCGTGCAGCTGCTGATGAACTTGGTGTTCCACTTTACAACTACCTTGGCGGATTCAACGCTAAAGTATTGCCAACTCCAATGATGAACATCATCAATGGTGGTTCTCACTCAGACGCTCCAATCGCTTTCCAAGAATTCATGATCGTACCAGTTGGTGCACCTACATTCAAAGAAGCGCTTCGTTGGGGTGCTGAAATCTTCCACGCTTTGAAGAAAATCCTTAAAGCTCGTGGTCTTGAAACTTCAGTTGGTGACGAAGGTGGATTTGCTCCACGTTTCGACGGTACTGAAGATGGTGTAGAAACTATCCTTAAAGCTATCGAAGCTGCTGGCTACGAAGCTGGTGAAAACGGCGTTATGATCGGTTTCGACTGTGCTTCATCAGAATTCTACGAAGACGGCGTTTACAACTACGCTAAATTCGAAGGAGAAGGTGGTGCTAAACGTACTGCTGCTGAACAAATCGACTACCTTGAAGAATTGGTTAACAAATACCCAATCATCACTATCGAAGATGGTATGGATGAAAACGACTGGGATGGCTGGAAAGCTCTTACAGAACGTTTGGGCGATAAAGTTCAACTCGTTGGTGACGACTTCTTCGTTACAAACACTTCTTACTTG
Organism: Lactococcus garvieae; assembly: GCF_016027715.1. Classification (NCBI taxonomy): domain Bacteria; kingdom Bacillati; phylum Bacillota; class Bacilli; order Lactobacillales; family Streptococcaceae; genus Lactococcus; species Lactococcus garvieae. The sequence continues at coordinate 1,204,549 of NZ_CP065691.1, read as the reverse complement.
GCACGTGGTATCAAAGAAGAAGCTGCTAACGCTATCTTGATCAAAGTTAACCAAATCGGTACTTTGACAGAAACATTTGAAGCAATCGAAATGGCTAAAGAAGCTGGCTATACAGCTATCGTTTCTCACCGTTCAGGTGAAACTGAAGATTCAACAATCTCAGACATCGCCGTTGCTACAAATGCTGGACAAATCAAAACTGGTTCACTCTCACGTACAGACCGTATGGCTAAATACAACCAATTGCTTCGTATCGAAGACCAATTGGGAGAAGTTGCAACTTACAAAGGTCTTAGCGCTTTCTACAACCTTAAAAAATAAGGTTTAGATAGTTTTGATTAGCGATATATATTGCTTTTAAAAATACTCCATCACTGTTTGGATTCAAGCAGTAAAGGGGTATTTTTTCTTATCGAAAATGGTGCAGCAGTTTCCCATAATTTAAGAACCAATAGACCTATATAAGGGCGACTGGTGTGCTATAATAAAAAGATGAAAAAGGCAAATGAAGATCGTGTACACGAAATTTTTAATAATATCTCCGCAGATTACGATAAAATGAACGCAATTATTAGCTTTAAGCAACATGATTTGTGGCGTATCAAGACAATGAAAAAAATGGGCGATTTATCTGGTATGACTATTTTAGATTTGTGTTGCGGGACAGGGGACTGGACTTTTGACCTTTCTAAAGCTGTAGGAGATAATGGCAAAGTTATAGGCTTGGACTTTTCAGAAAATATGCTAAAAGTTGCAGAAGATAAGCTTACTAAAAAAACTATTGGTAATATTGATTTTATTCAAGGAAATGCTATGAGTATTCCTTTTGAAAAGGAAATGTTTGATGTAGTAACGATTGGTTACGGACTGAGAAATACCCCCGATTATCTTACAGTTCTAAGAGAGATACATCGTGTTCTTAAACCCGGAGGAAGGGTAGTATGTATTGAGACTTCTCATCCGACTTTACCCATTTACAAGCAAGCTTTTGAACTTTACTTCAAGAAGATTATGCCTTTTCTCGGGAAAGTCTTTGCAAAGTCTTTGAAGGAGTATCAGTGGCTTCAAAAGTCAGCAGAAAATTTTCCCGATGCTAAGGCTTTGGCCCTTCTTTTTACTAAAGCAGGATTTTCTTCTGTAAATTATCAAAAACATGGTGGCGGGGCTATAGCCACTCACTTTGGAACGAAAGTTTCCACAGTTAGTAAAAACAATTTACAGTAAGATTTTAGAGAGTAAAACACTAAATTTACATTTGTAAACTTAGTGTTTTATTTTCTGAATTTTAAGTGGTATACTGACATCATATCAAACATATCAATGTGAACAATAAAGAAACGAGAATAAAGATGTATACAAAACCATTTAACATTAAAAAAGTTACTTTGAGAGCTTCTAATCAACACGCAATGCGCCTTTTCTATGAGGAATTACTCCACTTGCATATTGCGGAGCAAACAGAGGATTCGATCTCTTACGCTTTTCGAGAAAAAGAAGCGCCTTTTCTAACGCTTGAGTTTGGTGGCAAAGCAAGAGCTCAAAAGACTACTGGTCTTTTTCATTATGCGATACTTTTTCCAGACCGTGCTTCAAAAGCTGGTCTCATCGAGCGACTCATCAAAGCAAACTACCCTCTAGGAGCCGGTGACCATCTGGTGAGTGAATCTTTCTACCTTAACGATCCCGAAGGAAATGGCATAGAACTCTATCACGATCGTGAGCCCCAGAGTTGGACTTGGAATGAAGGACAAGTGGAGATGGGTACCTTTGCTGTGGATATTGAAGCTGTTCTGGCAGTCAAAAAAGCTGGCTCTTTCAGTTATCCCGCACAAATGAGTATCGGCCATCTCCATTTTACGGGTAATTCCCTCGCGAAGGCAGATGAGCTTTTTATCAAGTTACTTCACGCTGACTTAGTTGCCCAAGTCGGTGAGACAGCTCATTTTTACTCACAAAATCATTATCACCATCATTTCGCGACAAATCTATGGGAAGGAACAAGACTGGAAAAAAGAAAGAGACAAGAAAATGGCATTCTGGCTTGGGAGATAGAAGTAGGAAGCGAGTACTATGAATCTCTACGTGAACGTCTTGTAAAAAATAAGATAGTTTATGAAACTAAAGGAAAAAGTCTTCTCCTAGAAGATCACGTGGGCGCTCAGCTTGTGATCACACCGATATAAAAAAGTTGCTGGCTGATCAAGGCCGCAACTTTTTTTATTTGGTAAAGCACATCACTTTAAGAAGCATCGCCAACTTGACTTAGTGCAAAAGTATTTTTTTCTTGAATTAATAATTCAAGCAGCTGGAGAACTTGAAAAAGGCCCGCTCGATTTTCAAACTCTTCACGTGTTTGAGGCAAATCCATTTGACGATAATTAGAATAAGCATTCTCAATCTTCCGTAATAAGTCGCTGCCATCATTATTTGCAGCATAGGTGAGCGATAAGGTTTCAAAGATATTAGAAACTTCAGCTAGGTGCTTACTGTCTACATCTATCTGCTCTAATTTCATGATAATATCTTTTAAAAGGGTAATCTGGATATGTCGCATATCAAAGTAACGCTGGTAAAAAGTATTATTTCTTAAGAGATTATTTTCGGATTTTTCAGTGGCTATTTTACTGCTTGTTTCGATGAGCTCAAGAAGGGTGTCGCATTGTGCAACGAGTTCTTTGAGGTTTTGTTTTTGATTTAAGCAAATGACCAGACGGGCTGAAATATTTTTAAATTCTTTTTCGAGGATGTTAAGATTATTTTCGAGGAGTTTTTCGTTACTTGGCATATAGATATTGGCTATAAGCGCTAAACCTACACCAATAAACATTAAGGAAAATTCATTTCCGACCAAAGAGAAAGTTATTTCCTGCGCCAAAAGATAGTGAGAAAAAAGGACAGAATTTACAACAATCCCCTCACTGGTATTTGTTGCAACAGAGATAGGAATAAATAAAAGTAAAAATATACCAAATGATACAGGTGTGAAGTGAAAGAGGTTTAAAACAATAAAAGCAAGTAAGGTAGCTATGACTAGCCCTAAAACGCGCATAAATCCTAAGCGGAGGGTGCTTTTTTGAGTATTGGTAATTGAGAGAATCGCAATAATCCCTGCACTTGTAGCAGATTCTAAGTGGAAGAATTGTGCAATAATGATAGCTAAAGTTGCACAGATTGCCGTTTTGATTGTTCTTTGCCCTATTTTGATATAGCGGTAATTCACATTTTATCTCCTTGTGGTAGTGTAGAAGCGGTGGTAGAAGTTAACTTGAAATTAAAAACTTCTCTTAACTAGAGTTATTATACCAAAATACCAATAGAAAACAGATTCTATAATCCCCAAATTCTTATAAAGAAGTATTTTCACTAATTTTCGAGAACAAATGAGGCGAGAAGTAAGAAAAATCTGTGTATAATAGAAGGTAAGAGAATAAAGGAGAAAAAATAAACAGATGAAAAAGTATATTATTGTAGGGATGTTTTCGTTCTTACTCGGAGCTATAGTAGCCTTAGGCATATCTAATATTACTCAATCACCTGCTACACCTATGGCCAAGGAAAGTTCGAGTTCGACAACCTCTGAGGACAGCAGTTCTTCAAGTATTTCCTCTGAGGTGAAGACCACTCCGTCTACCACAAGCAGTAGCGAGCAATCCATATCTTCTCTCTATAACCTTGTCCCCCCTCAAAAGACTTATAAAAATTTAATTGTAGCTAAGACTGCGGAAGCAGAAGCTTATATTCAAATGAATGGCTACAACCTGACGAGTAAAACCAATAATGTCTTGAACGAAAAATCACTCATCAGTGAAGCCTCAACAGAACTACCTAATCCAGTGGATACTTCTGGAAAGGAAAGCTATCTTTATTTTTGGGCTAATGATACACAAGCCAATGAGCTGGGAGCCGTTCGGGTGAATGGGCAAGTCGTTTTCTTCAAAGCAACAGATACTTACTTAAGCAATTTGCGTTAAAAAAACAGGAATATATCCTGTTTTTTTTTGTGTGGAAAAATCTACCTTCTACATGGACATCCATACAGGCTCTAAGCAGTTGCCATCTGGATCTTGGACTTCCAGACCGTACATAACCTCCTCAGGAATGCCATTGTCGAGGTGAATAGACTGTCCGCCGTTTTGACTGGCGCGTTGGCCAAAGTCTTTGACAGCATCTGCACTAGGGAGAGTAAAGGCAGCAAGAGCTCCACTCACTTTATGAGTATCAGCGATAGTTTTATCTCCGATAAAAGTTTGGTAGCGCTCATGTGACAAGAGCATGATATAGAAGTTCTCATCCCAAACCATACAGCTTACTAAGTCATCAGAAAAATCAGGGTTCTTTGTAAAACCAAGCTTTTCATAAAAAGCTGTGGATACCTCAATATCTGTAACTGGGAAGTTTACGAAAACCATTGTTGCCATATTCAAATCCTCCTTTGAATAATTTTGGGGTCAAAATATTCTTAACTTTAAGCTAATTGTAGCATAAATGATTTTTTTTACCGCTTCATTAGACTGAAAAATACAACGTGGAAGTATCAGTGTTAAGCTAA